>CAYJFV010000045.1:0-10230 GCA_964369275.1 uncultured Desulfovibrionaceae bacterium | reverse complement strand
GTTCTCTAGCAGTTTTTTCTTTATTTTCGCCTAAGTTTTTAGCTATTATAGCTGAACTACCGCTTGCTAACATTACGGCTAATGAAGACATAACTGTCATTGCAGGAAAAACAATGTTTATTGAGGCTAAAGCATCTGTATTAACAAAGTTAGAAATAAATAAACCATCAACCATAACAAAGAAGGATGTGAATAACATCATAAAAATAGTTGGTAAGGTAAATTTTATTACTGAAAAGGGACTAACTTTAATGTTTAATGTATTACTACTCATTTTTTTACTTCTTTATATTTTTTGTTCCATGTAAGAAGAAAATTCAGATATAATTTTAGCACATAATTCTTCTTCTTGAAGGCTAAATTTTTTTCTAATTTCTTGTGTAGCCTCAATGTATGGTTTGAAGATAAAATTATATTCTTCTTCTGCTTTTTTTGTTATTTTCAAATAAAAAACACGCTTATCTTCTTTTGATTGTATTTTTTCTACCATACCTTTACTTACCAGTGAATTAACTTTTTGTGTTACCGCAGATTTTGCAACATTCAAAGTGCTTGCAAGTGAACTTACGGTTGAACTTTCATTATAATAAATTAAATCTAAATACTTTAATGAATGATAATTCAATGGAGTAAACTTATTTTCATTTAATAATTTTAGCTCTAATATTGTATTGGCTCTGAAAAATTGTGTAAAAGCTTCTTCTAATAGCATGTATACCTCTAATTAGTTAAGTAAATATATGTATAATTGCTTAACTAAATTAAGTCAAGCAAAATAAAAAAGCCCCATAAGGGGCTTATATATTGAGGATTTATTTATTAGGAACTTTTATAACTACTTTATGTACCATGCTAGAATTATTTATACAGATTGAAGGTGCATGTGCTTCATTTGGTGGAATTACCCATACTACTTCGGGCATTAGGCGTACTCTTGCGTAGTCAATTGGTTTTTCATTATATAAAACCAAATCGCTTCTTGGGTCGCTTATGGCATTTTTTGGTGAAAGCCCTTCTTTTGGTCTTACATCAATAAATTCTTCACCACAAATTAACATCTGCACATCTGTCATAATATTATGTGTTTCATAGGGGCAATCTTCAAAGGCTTTTGTTTCATATTTAGAAACTAGTGCATACGCACCGTCTGATAAAGGGTATTTACCAATTTCTAAATTATCACCATATTGCTTATGAAGCACAATAAATTCATCTAGTGCTTTTACTATTTCTTTAGGCAGAAATGTTTTACTATAATCGTTGATACTTGTAATTAACATATAAAGCCCCTATTATTTAATTTATAGTGAGTAACTAGCAAGAATTTTTTCTAAAGTACGGGCAAAAGCTTCTAAATCTTCTTCTGGAATATTTAAAGCTGGAACTAAACGTAAAGTATTTTCCTGAGCTAAGTTTAGAATAAAACCTGCATCTATAAGCTTTAGCCATACTTCTTTACAAGAAGCAGCAGGTAAAGCAAGTTCAATACCTATCATTAATCCAAGTCCGCGAACTTCATTAATAGTTTTAGGGTATTTTTGTTTCATTAGGTTGAATCTTTCTTTTAGTGCATCACCAAGTAAGAAAGAGCGGTTTTCCAAATCATCACGTTCAATAATTTCAACTACTTTTGCACCTACTGCAGTACATAAAGCATTACCGCCAAAAGTTGTAGCATGGCTACCAGCTTCAAAGCCTTTTGAAAGTTCCTCTGAACATAAAATTGCACCTAAAGGCATACCATTAGCTAATGATTTTGCACTTGAAATAACATCAGGCTGTAAATCATAATGTTGGTGAGCCCAGAATTTACCTGTTCTACAAAGCCCCGTTTGAACTTCATCAATAAGGAATAAAATGTTATGTTTGCGGCACAATGCTTCTATACCTTGTGCATATTTTTTGCTCATTGGGCGTACGCCGCCTTCGCCTTGAATAATTTCAACTAATATACCAGCTGTTTTATCAGTAATAGCTGCTTCTAAAACTTCTAAATCTCCAAAAGGAACTTGTTTGAAACCAGTTGGAATTGGTTCAAAGCCATCTTGAAATTTTACTTGCCCAGTAGCTGCTAAAGTAGCTAAAGTTCTACCGTGAAAAGCTTTTTCTAAAGTAATAATTTCAAAGGCTTCTGAATTTTTTACTTTATGTGTATAGCGTCTTGCCATTTTAATTAAAGCCTCATTTGCTTCTGCACCAGAGTTACAAAAGAAAACTTTTTGTAAGTGCTTTGAATGAGCTATTAATTTTTCAGCTAACTCTATTTGTTCTTCTTGATAAAATAAATTAGATACATGCACTAATTTACGCGCTTGTGCATTAAGAACGTCAGCCAATTCATCATTTGCTTGACCAAGGTTAGTACATGCAATACCAGTAAGCAAGTCAATATATTCTTTACCAGCAAAATCGTATAATTTTGAACCTTTACCTGATTTAATAGCTAAAGGATATCTTGCATAGGTACTACATAATTTTGCTTTTTCTTCTGCTTGTAAACTATCAAAACTTTTCATTTTCTTTATCACCATTTTGCTAAATTGTTAGTATTGTAAACGGCCTTTGAAGGCTTGTGCTAATTTTTCAACATTAGCATGCATAAAGGCAATATTACCATCATTTACTTGTAAAGTATCAGTGCTATTTACTTTTCCTATTAATGCAAAGCTTTGATTTTCAAATAATTTTTCAAAGTTTTCTTTGTTTTCTTCTTTAATAGTTACAAGTAAACGGCTTGCACTTTCAGAGTAAAGTTTTTCAGTTGTATTAATTTTTTCAGAGCTAGGAACTGGAATAAGCATTGCATCAATATTAGCACCTAATCTGCCACCAATTGACATTTCAGCTAAAGCTACTAAAAGTCCGCCGTCTGATAAGTCGTGACAAGCAGTAACATATTCAGCTTGAATTGCAGAATATAGTGCTTTATATCTTGCTTTTGCAGTAGTTGAATCAACTGTAGGCACTTGTAATGCATTGAATTTTACTTCATCTGCAATTTCGCTACCTGCTAATTCACATTTTGTTTCACCTAAGATATAGATTAAATCACCTTCGTTTTTGAAGTCAGAGGTAATGCTTTTATTAACATCATCAACAACACCAATTACGCTGAATAGGCAAGTTGGAGCGATAGAAATTTTTTGCCCACCACCAGTATAATCATTCTTCATACTGTCTTTACCAGATACGCAAGGTACTTGATAGTCAATACAATATTCTTTTAATGCCTTACATGCTAGCACAAGTTGAGCTAGTTTATATTCACCATCAGGTGTGCGTTCACTTTGAACAGGGTCACACCAGCAGAAGTTATCACAACCAGCTAAGAAGTCTGGGTTAGCACCAACAGCTATAGCATTTCTAACACCTTCATCAACAGCGTTTGCCATCATGTGGTAGGTGTCATAGTCAGAGAATTTAGGGCAGATACCATGAGATAGAACTATACCTTTATTAGTACCTAAAACAGGGCGAAGCACAGCAGCATCAGCAGGGGCATCTTTTTCAACACCTACTAATGGTTTTACAACTGAACCGCCTTGCACTTCATGGTCGTATTGTCTAATAATATATTCTTTACTGCATATATTAAGACGTGAAAGCATAGAGTATAGAAGTTCTTCTTGTCTTTCTTTAGGAATATTAATACTTTCTGGGCCAGTTTTTGAAGCTTCAATTGCTTCTTGCATATATGTATTCAAGCTTTTATCCCAAACAGCATTTAATTCCATTTGAGGTAAACCTTTATGCATAAATTCCATAGGAAGCCAAGCTACATCTTTATCTTCATATTTGATATGGAAATAGCCATTATTAGTAAAAGCACCAAGCACGCTTGATTCTACGCCATAATGAGCGGCTAAAGCATTAAATTCTTCTAATTTTTCTTGTGGAACAGCCAATGTCATACGTTCTTGAGCTTCTGAAATAAGAATTTCCCAAGGAGCTAAGCCATCGTATTTTAATGGAGCTTTAGATAAATCTAAATAACAGCCATTAGTATCTTGTGCCATTTCACCAACTGATGAGGATAGACCACCAGCACCGTTATCAGTTATAGCATTATATAAGCCTAGGTTACGAGCTTTAATAATAAAGTCGTACATAATTCTTTGTGTGATAGGGTCGCCAATTTGTACAGCAGTAGCAGGTGATTCTTCATGCAATTCTTCAGAGGAGAAAGTAGCACCATGAATACCATCTTTACCAATTTTACCGCCAAGCATAACTATAGCATCGCCAACAAGTGCTTCTTTTTGCCAACCTGGTTTACCATGTAAAGTTTTAGGCATTAAACCTACTGTACCACAGTAAACTAGTGGTTTTCCTAAGAAACGTTCATGGAAAACTAAAGAACCGTTAACAGTTGGAACGCCAGATTTATTACCACCATGCTCTACACCTTCACGCACACCTTCTAATATACGCTTAGGGTGTAATAACCTAGGCGGCAATTCTTCAGCATGTTCAGGTGAAGCAAAGCAGAAAACATCAGTGTTACAAATAAGTTCAGCACCCATACCTGTTCCCATTGGGTCGCGGTTAACGCCAACAATACCTGTTAATGCACCGCCGTAAGGGTCAAGAGCAGAAGGGGAGTTATGTGTTTCAACTTTAATACAAATATCGTGTTCATCACTAAAAGCAATAACACCAGCATTATCTTTGAAAACAGATTTACAATAGTCTTCTTTACCAGCTTGTTTTAGACTTTCACGAATTTGAGCAGTTGGATATTGAATATATGTTTTGTATAAAGAAGAAATTTCTTCTTTTGTTCCTTTTTCTTTGTCTTCAAACGCAATTTTAGCTGCAAATATTTTATGCTTACAATGCTCAGACCATGTTTGAGCAAGAACTTCAACTTCTGCATCTGTAGGGTCTTTAGGTAAACCTTGCTTTGCACGAGCTTGAATAGTTTCTTCTTTTTCGTAATGATTTTTTATAGTTTGCATTTCAAAAAGAGTTAAAGCTAGTGTATTTTCACGGCTAAACTTCATAAGCTCATCATCGCTCATTGAAGTAATTGGAATAATATTTACAGTATCAGAAGATACACCGCTAACTTTAGCTAGTTGAGCTTCAAAACCAGGGTTTTTGCTCCATTCTTCTTTTGTTTTTATACGAAAACGTTGAATAAGAGTATTTGCTAGCAAGTTTTCAGCTATATTATTAGCTTCCTCTTTTTTTACACCCATAATATGGTATTGTGAAGAAGTGAAAACCGCAATTTCATCAACATTTCTTTTTAATACAAGAGCAATTGTTTTTTGAGCAGTTTTACCTTCGTTATCAGTAACACCTGGTCTAAAACCAACTTCAATAATGCAATCAGCCACATCTTTGAAAGGATTTTGTGCCTCAAAAGAAAGCGATTGCAAAACAGTATCATGCAATACAGATAATGAAGCAAGCTTTTGGGCTTCTTCTTGTGTAATGCCTGTTACAGTGTATACTTTCACAACGCGTACATCTGATACAGTTAGGTTTAAAGTGTTTTGTACTGAATGAGCTACACGCCTGCCTTGAGCATCGTCTAGGTGACTATGAGGTGCTACTTCAAAACGAAAAATTTGTTCTTGTGTCATGTTGTTTCCTTGTATTTATTAGTATACAAAATTTATTTATTTCTTTTACTTAGATAGTCGATAACAGCCAAAAAAATGTCTTTGTTTTTAGAGTCTTCAAAAATATCTAAACATTTTTTTGCATTATCAAAATGTTTTTTTGCCTCTTCATGGGCAAGTTTATCATAGCCTTTTGAAACAATTTCTTGTGAAATTATAGCTACTTCCTCGGCTGAAAATTCTTCACTAGTGCCAGCTTTAGAGAATTTATAACTAAATTCTTCTTTTTTATCACCCACCAAAGAATTATAATAGCCTAATATTGGTAATGTTGCTTTGCCTTCGCGAATATCACCACCTTGTGGTTTACCAGTTTGGCTTTCAGGGGCAAAGTCTAGAGCATCATCAACCATCTGAAATGCCATACCAATTTCTTCACCATATTGACCTAATGCTTGAACTTCTTCATCAGTAATTACTTTAATAGCATTATCAGTAGCTACTTCTTGCATATATATTGCACCAAGTAAGCATGAAGAACGTAATAAATACGCAGTTTTACCTCGTATAATATCTTTATATTTATCAATGCCATGTTCTAATGAACCTTGATAAGTAAGTTCCTCAATTTGACCATTAGCTGTATAAAGTGTTGCATTTGCAAAGGCTTGCATAAGCTTTGTTGAATTGTAATGTGTAAGCACTTCACTTGCTTTAGCCAACAAACCATCGCCAGCTAGGATAGTTTTCGTGTTCCCAAATTGTGTATGAGCAGTAGGCTTATTTCTTCTTGTAGAGGCATTATCCATAACATCATCGTGCAATAATGAAGCAAGGTGAAGCATTTCAAGTGTACAAGCTATTGTATAGATAGGGTCATTGCTTTTAAAACTTTTTTTAGCAAAAAATTGAGCAGTTAATACTGCAAGCAAAGGGCGTAAACGCTTACCACCAGCCTTTGATGTATGCAAAGTAATTTCTTGAATATACACTGGAAGCGTTTTAAAAATATTTTCCAAGCTTGCATCAACAGATGGAAGCTCTTTAGTTAATATTTTACTAAATGAAATCAATGACATTTTTATTTCTTATAGCCCTTTAAGTAAAATTTCAAAAAGATTATCTTATAATTTTAATATAATTGCAAGTTTTTAAACACAAGCTAGAAAGAAATGTTTATATTATTATTACAATTAGTTAGTTACAATGAAATGTTTATCGGACAATAATTGAATTAAGAACTTCTATTTCAAATCTGTAATCTTCTTCAAAATTTTCTTTTACATTATTTATTTTACAGAAGAAATAATAAATTTCATTAATATCAGTAAAAGAAAAAGAAGTAAAATGATTTAAAACAGAATATGTTGATAAATTTGTAAATAATTCCATTATATTTCTATAAATGAAATGGCTTTTTCTTAGTTTAAAGTCGTGCTGATATTCAAAATCAAAAAATATAAAATCATTACCAGAAAGAATTGTATTTTTTGTTATACAATCGTATGCTTTAATATCTAAATAATCTGTGTTATCAATAGAATATGTATCAAGAACAGTTTTAATTTGCTTGCCAAGCAAGAACATAAAATCTTCAAAATAGTTATAATAAGCATAATTCATAAGCATAGTTGAAACTTTATCGCCTTGAATTAGCATTTCTTTGCTTATAATGTTTTCTTCATTAATATCAGAATTAAAGTATTTAACTACTTCAATTTCATTATTTTCTTTTATAAAGGAAGTTGTAACTTGCTCTTGTCTATTATCAGTGTACAAGAAAGCAACTTTATTGTTTAATTCTTTTTTTCTAAATGTTTTTACAATTTCAGAGTCTTTTTTTGTTTGAGCTAAAAATAAATAGGAATTACTAAACTCGCCCAGTAAACCAGTATTAACCAAACCCAAAGCCGCTAAAGGTTCAGGGAAAATGTGTTCATATTTTTGCCCATTATCGTTTGATACGTATTCACCAATTATATCAGCTGTAGTTTGTGGGTATTCTTCAACAAAGGCATCAGTTAAAACAGCTCGTGTAAGCTTATAGTCGGGGTAGAGGTGATGCACATCTGTTTTTTCAAAGCCAACTTTTTCTAGCATGTTTAGCATTTCTTTTTTAGAAAAAGTTTTTGTGGCATTTTTCATAGGATAACCACATATACCTGAAAAATACTTTCCGTAATGGTCTTCTTTAGAGCCTGCAAAATATTTTAAACCTAATTTGTTCTCTATAGAAATTAATAAAATACCATCTTCTTTCAAAAATGATTTAGCATGATTAATCGCCCATTCAAAAGGGTTTTCTTTATCTATATATTTTCCAGCGTATTCAAGCACGCCAAAAAAGCATACAACATCATATTTTTCATCGGATTTATAATCTTGGTAATTTGCAACAACTCCATTCCAATTATCAAGATCGCGTAATCTTTGCTGCAAGCATGAAAAACGTGTTTCAGTGCCTTCAACCACGGTAAGGTGCTTAGCCTGTTCAGCTACATAGCGTGACATTGCACCCATACCAGCACCAAATTCTAAAACTTTTAGCCCTGTAAAATCTAAATGCTTTATACTATTATGCCTAATGGAAGATAGATGATACTTAATAGGCCAATATTGATAGTTTTTTTGCTGGATATTGTTAGAAGAACTTAAATTAGTTTCTGACTTAAGAAAGTCTAAAATAATATTTTCAATATCTCCATCAGAATAGTTGATGCTCATAAGATTACCTCAAGTCAAATTATCTTAATAATTTTTACATAAATTTATTTAAACTTCAAGTTTTTTATTGACATATAAACAAGAGAATTATACCCATATTACATGCTATTTATGATTATTAAAATAGTTATTTTGAAATATAGGGTTTTTATGGATTTTAATTTCTCATTATTCTTTACTGCACTTGGTTTAGCTGCTGTAATTGAATCACTTCCTTGGCTTTTAGCACCAAAGGCAATGCGTGAATTTTTATTGTCTTTATCAAGCTCATCTGAAAATTCGTTAAGAGTTTATGGTTCAGTTTTATTAGTTTCTGGTGTTATTATAATGTGGATTGCAACTTCTTTTTTACAATAAAGGTTTTATTATGAATAATATTTATGCTCTTATACTAGCGGCTGGTAAAGGCACAAGAATGCCTTCAAAAAAACCAAAAGTGCTACAAACTCTTTTAGGCGACACTATGCTTGCTTGCGTGTATAAAACACTTTCCAAAGTCTTTAATGAAAATGTGTATACATTAGTTGGCTATGAAAAAGAAATGGTTCAAGCTGAATTAGCAAAAATTTCTACAAAAGCACGTAATAATTCAATTGAACAAATAAAATTATTAGGTACTGGGCAAGCATTTATTGAAGCTTTGCCAACTTTTCAAAAAGAAAATGCAGACTATGTTCTTGTTATTAACGGCGATGTACCTTTAATAAAAGAAGAAACTTTGCAAGAGATGGTGAAACTTGCTAATACAAATGCCTACGACGTTATGTTTGCAACTATAGAAGTTGATGACATAGCCTCTTATGGACGTGTAGTAAGGTTTGAAAATAATAAAGTACGTGCTTTAGTTGAAGCTAAAGACTATAATACTGAAATATTTGGAAAAGCTTCTAATGAAATTAATGCAGGGCTTTACCTTTTTTCGCGTAAATTTGCTGAAGAATTTTTACCTAAACTAAAAAATGATAATGCAAACAATGAATATTATATCACCGACTTAGTTAATTTAGCTGTAGTTGAGGGCAGAGAAGTATTTGCATTAAATATTGGTAAAGATTTTAGCCTATTAGGTGCAAATAATCCTTATGAACTATATGAAGCTGAAGAATTTTTACGTAAAGAACGCAACAATGCTTTTATGAAAAATGGTGTAATTTTACACAACCCAAGTTCAATTACTATTAGCCAAGATGTAGAAATTGAAAGTGGAGCAGAAATTTTTTCAAATGTTGAAATATATGGAAAAAGTTATATTTCAAAAAATGCTTTAGTAGATTCAAATTCAATTATTATCAATTCAACAATTGGTGAAGGAACACATGTTCGTAACTTCTCACATGTTGAAGAAGCTAGTGTAGCTAATAATTGTGTGCTTGGACCTTATGCCCGCCTTCGCCCAAAAGCAAATTTAGCTGATAATGTAAAAATTGGTAACTTTGTTGAAGTTAAAAAATCAAATTTATCTAAGGGTGTAAAAGTAAATCATCTTAGTTATATTGGTGACGCTCAAATTGGTGAAAAAACTAATATAGGTGCGGGAACAATTACTTGTAACTATGATGGTGTAAATAAATTTGTTACTGATATTGGTGCAAATTGTTTTATAGGCAGCAATACAGCCATTGTAGCCCCTGTAAAGCTTGAAGATAATGTTTTAGTTGGTGCTGGCTCAGTAGTTACTAAAGATGCTCAAAGCAATGAACTTGTAATAGCAAGGGCAAAGCAAGTAAATCTTAAAAAAAGAACCTCGTAAACGATTAATAGTTAAAGAGGTATCTTTTTAACTTGTGTTACCTCTTTCCAATATGCTGTATTATACTAACTTTTTCTTTTTTTGTCTCCGACGGCTTAGGGAAGGTTAATTCCCTAAGAACCCACGTCATAAATAAAGCCCTTGAAAAATGCAAACATTTTTCAAGGGCTTTATATCTTCCTTTAC
>CAYJFV010000044.1:0-10310 GCA_964369275.1 uncultured Desulfovibrionaceae bacterium | reverse complement strand
ACTTAAAACTTTCTATGCGTGGCTTTTAAAACATCAACGAAGAATTATTGCCTATGGTGATGAAAGCTATAATAAGTTTATAAAAATATTTGAAAACTATTTTGAAACTATTGATTTTATAGATAAATCTCATCACTTATCTTCTTTAAAATCTGAACTTGAAACTCGTTATAAGTATATTCAGCAAGGCAGAACTTTAAAAGAGCTTGAGGATATTACACAGCGTAAATACAAAGGCGTGCAGTTATCAATTGATGCTATGCTTGCAAACGCTGTTGAGCTTTTACATACTTATAAATTTGAACTTTCAATGTATTTTGATGACTTAGCATCAACTGCAATAAAACTTATTGAAACAATGCTAAACGATAGTTATATAAACCGCACTTATATCAATAAAGATGAAGCCAAATTAAGTGCTAAAGGTTTGGATATTCGTAAAAAATACAGGCTACTAGTACAATTACACGACGAATATAAAGCCATTCAAAAAAATCATAAGAGTAATTAATGCACGCGTTTTACCTTGAACCTGAAAAATGGACTAAGGCATCTTTAGAAGATGCTGAGTTTACTCATTTATCAAAAGTATTAAGATTAAAAATTAACGATACTTTTGTACTTTTTGATGGGCAAGGTCGTGAAGCTCTTTGTAAAATACTATCTATATCTAAAAAGTTTTCTACATTTGAAATTATAGAAGATAAAATGCATGAAGAGCCAAAATCTAAAATCATACTTGCTGCTGCATGGACAAAGGCTGCAAGGCGTGGTTTTTTATTTGAGAAAGCAGTTGAACTTGAAGCTTCTGAATTATGGATTTGGCGTTCACAATATAGTCAATTTCCGCTACCAGAAGAAAATTCTGCTACAGTGCAAAGCTGGCAAATGCAATTAATTGCAGGTCTAAAGCAATGCCACAATCCATTTTTACCAAAATTAAAGCTTATTAATAATCAGCAAGATTTAATTAATGAAGCAAAACAATACAATAGTTTACAAGTTCTAACCACTGATGAAGCCCCTACAATTTTACCCTATACAAACGAGTATTTGAACAATGAGGGCACAACAGTTTTAACTATTGGGCCAGAGGGTGGCTTTTCAGCGGAAGAAACAAATTTATTTGCTAAACATAATGCAAAGTTTTTTACAATGGGTGATAGAATTTTACGCTATGAAACCGCTGCTGTTCTTGCACTTGGCTTACATTTTTGGCATAAAAATACATCTAAATAAATTTACAATTGAAGTATAAATTTTATGGATTACAGTAATAGTTTATTATATCAAGCTCCATTAGCCGAACAAATGCGACCACACTCTATGCACGACTATATAGGGCAAAAGCATTTATCTAAGCAAATTGATAATTTGCTAAATTCTAAACGCTTGCCTTCACTTTTGCTATACGGCCCTCCTGGATGTGGGAAATCAAGCTTAGCTTTATTACTTGCAAAAAGCCATAATTTGCCTTTTAAAAGAATTTCTGCACCCGAAGCAGGCATAGCAGATTTGCGAAAAAGCCTTAAACCTGGGCAATGCCTTATATTAGATGAGCTGCACCGCTTTTCTAAAGCTCAACAAGATTTTTTCCTACCTTTACTAGAAGCTGGAACAATTACCTTAATTGCAACAACTACTGAAAATCCATCATTTTGTATTACAAGGCAGTTGCTTTCAAGGTTACACTTACTAAAGCTTGAACCTTTACTTGAGGAAGATTTATTAGCTTTAGCTAAGCAATCGTTACACACATTAAATAAAAATTTACCTGACGAAATAATTAATTTTCTTGTAGGATTAAGTCATGGTGATGCAAGAACATTATTAAACATTATAGAGCTTGTTTCTTCACTCCCAGAAGATAAGCAATCTATTGAAAATATTCAAGAAGTTTTACCTGAAATTATTGTAAAACATGATAAAAAAGGCGATAGCCACTATGAACGTATTTCCGCATTAATAAAGTCAATTCGCGGTTCAGATCCTGATGCAGCAGTATATTATCTTGCAACTTTATTAGAGGGCGGTGAAGACCCTAGGTTTATAGCAAGAAGATTAATCTTGTCAGCTTCTGAAGATGTAGGCTTAGCAGACCCTTCTGCTCTGCCCTTAGCTGTTGCATGCCAGCAAGCTGTTGAATTTATTGGTATGCCAGAAGGCTTTTTACCTTTAGCAGAAACTGCAATATATTTAGCTTTAGCCCCTAAAAGTAATACTGCTTACATGGCATATAAGCTAGCTGCAAGTGAAATTAAACAAAATGGAGCAAAGCCCATTCCCCTACATTTACGCAACGCTGTTACAAGCTTGCAAAAGGAATGGTCTTATGGTATTGAGTACAAGTACCCGCATAATTTTGAAAATGCTTATGTGGAACAAGAATATTTACCGAATGATGTAGAGCCTAATTTTTACTATGCCAAAAATCAAGGTAAAGAACGTGAATTGTATGAACAATTCCTAAATAGAACAAATAAAATAAAGAAGAAATAAAATATGGAAATGCCAAGTATTGAAATTAACTACAAAAGCCCTGAAAGAAAAATTGGGTTTTGGGGAAAATATTTTCCTTCGCCAACATATTATATTAAATCATTAGTTGAAATTGTAAATAAAGCTAATATTGATGCCAAAAAAGGCAACTACCCCGTAGAACGTTGGCTACAAGATTCTAAGGGTATTATTGGCTGCGTTGAAGCAACTGGTGGCAAAGTTATTATTGAGGGTATGGAAAATTATGTAAATTTAAATGAACCTTGTATCTTTGTTTCAAACCACATGAGTACACTTGAAACTCTAATTTTCCCTATATTAATTCAGCCTTATTTAGAAATGACTTTTGTTGTAAAGTCTAGCTTAGTTAATTTTCCTTTTTTTGGTGCCGTTATGAAATCACGTGACCCAATCATGCTAGAGCGTGTAAACCCACGTGAAGATTTTGAAAAAGTAATGAAGGAAGGTGTTCAATACTTACACGAACGTAAGTCTTCCTTGCTTATCTTCCCACAAGGCACTAGAAAAAAAGTATTTCTTCCTGAAGAATTTAACTCTTTAGGTATTAAACTAGCAAAAAAAGCAGGTGTTCCAATTATTCCAGTAGCTGTAAAAACAGATTACTGGGGGCAAGGAGCTATAGTAAAAGATTTTGGCTGGGTATACCCAAAAATTCCAGTACATTTCAAATTTGGCGAACCAATGCGAATTGAAGGTAATGGAAAAGCTGAACATGCAAAATGTGTTGATTTTATTAAATCTAATTTAGATGCATGGTACGAAACAGATAATAAATAATAGCAAACATATATTAAAGTAAAAGGGGAAGAATGCAAATTCTTCCCCTTTTTTTAGTTGAATTGCAAAAAATTATGCAACAATAAATTGCCAAATAAACATAGCACAAATTAAGTATAATACAGGGTGTATTTCTTTAATTCTACGTGTAGCAGCCATAAGAAATACATAGGCAATTAAGCCCCAACCAATACTGTAAGTAATACTGTAAGTTAAAGGCATACCAATAATAATTAAAAATGCCGGAATACCAATAGTAAAGTTTTCAAAATTAATCTTGGTAATTGAAGTTAGCATGAATAAACCAACTATAATAAGAGCAGGTGCAGTTGCCTGAGAAGGGATTATTAAAAATAAAGGAGCTAAGAAAATAGCTAGTAAAAATAAGCCTGCAACCGTTAGTGCAGTCAAGCCTGTTCTACCACCAGCAGCAATCCCAGAAGCACTTTCAACATAAGAAGTTACAGTAGCAGTACCTAAAACAGCCCCCACACATGTACCAATAGCATCAACTAAAAATGCTGTTTTAGCTTGTGGCAATTCGCCTTTTTCATTCAATAAATTACCCTTTGAGCCAACACCAACTAAAGTTCCTAAAGTATCAAAAAGGTTTATTAAAAAGAAAGTGAAAACAATAATAAACATATCAATAGAGAATATGTTAGAAAAATCTAATTTAAAAAATGTTGGGCTTATGCTTGGAAGTGAAAAGAAAGAAGCACTAGATAAAGCAGATAAATTAGTAATTCCCATAGGAATACCAATAAGGGCAGTTAAAATAATACCAATAAGTAAAGCACCAGTAACATTACATACAAGTAGTAAAGAAATAATTGCAAAACCAATAATAGTAAGAAGTGGGCCAGCGGCAGTTAAATCGCCCATTGCAACAAGAGTGGCTTCGTTATTTATAATAATACCACCTGATTGGAAACCAATAAAAGCAATAAATAAACCTATACCACCTGATATAGCGTATTTCAATTCCATAGGTACGCTATTAAATATCGCTTCTCTAAAATTCGTTAAAGATAGAATAATAAATAAAGCACCAGCTAAAAACACTGCGGTTAAAGCTGTTTCCCAAGAATAGCCATAGCCAAGCACAACAGTAAAAGCAAAAAATGGTGCAGTTCCAACACCAGGAGCTAAAGCAACAGGCAACCTTGCCATAAGAGCCATTAATACAGTTGCAATAAAGGCACTAATAGCTGTAGCCATAAAAACAGACCCCTGCTCCATACCAGCAGCAGAAAGTACATTAGGGTTCACAGCAAGAATGTAAGACATACTCATAAAAGTAGTCAAACCAGCTAAAAGTTCTGTTTTTACACTAGACTTACGCTCGCTTATACTAAAAAAATTATCTAGGTTTTGCATACTTATTCCTCAAAAAAAGTTTTTAAAAAGATAGCATGTATAAATAATTAATCAACAAAAAAAAATGCTAAATATTACAGGCAATAATGAGGTATAATTATTATTTTATTTTTTATAACTTTGCTTGATTATTTTTTATAACTGTAGTATTGTATCTAAACAATTATGCTAGGAGATTGCTATGAGAATTTTAATATGTCTATGTATCATATTAGCTCCTCTATTTGCACAAGCAAACGAGAATATAATTTCAGTAAATCAAAGTATTGACTATACCCTTAACAACAACCCTCTTTTGCAATCAGCACTTGAAGGTAAAGAAGTTGCCAAAGAAGAAATTGCTCAAGCAAGGGCAAACTATTTGCCAGTTGTTGATGTATGGGCTGCTGCTGGAATGGCACAAGAACAAAATCAACTCGACAGAGATCGCAACCTATTTTCAGACCCAGTAGCTAGAATACAATTGGGTATGAATTTAACTCAAACAATCTATAATGGTGCAAACTTTGCAAACGTTGATAGCCTTGAATATAACTTTGAATCTTATGAATACACTGTTTTAGATACTGCATCAAATCTTATTCTTGAAGCAATTGTTGCACACTCGAATTTAGTTACCTATCAAGAGCTTTTAGAAATTTCAAGAAACAATTATACTTCACACCAAAACCTTGTAACATTATTAGAAGAACGCCATAAACGCGGTGTTATTGCTAGGGGCGACTTTGAACAAGGTTATGGTAAACTTAAAAAAGCTGAAATTAGCTTACTAAGTTCTATTGAAGCTTATGATATTGCTCGTTTGAATTATGAAAAAGTTACTGGGGTGTATCCAACTAAAGCTTTAGCTGCTTTGCCTTTCCCAACAACTTTGTACAACGAAGTGCAAGATGTTGAAGAAAGTGCTATGAATAACAACTATAAATTGCAAGAAATACTTGCTCAGGTTGATAGTTTAGAAGAACAAGCTGACATAGCTAAATCAGCCTATTATCCTAGTGTAAACTTTACCTTCAACCCTTCATATACTTCAAAAGATGTTGATGACAACGATAACATTATCTCTTGGAATGCTGACATAAATTTAAGTTGGAATGTATTCAGTGGTTTTGGTGATAAAGCTGCAATTCAAGCAAGTAATGCACAAGTTCGCAAAACACAACAAACATTATTAGACACTAAAGAAACATTATTCCTACAAATTGGTACAGCATATAATCAAACTGTTACTGCTCAAAAGCAATTAATTCTTTATGAAGCAGCTAATGTTTCAAACTTAAATGCTAAAACAAATTTTTATAACCAATTTAAAGTTGGTCAAAAAGAAGTTTTACAATTGCTTGATATTGAACGTGAAGTTCATACAACCCAAGCTGAGTATGCTCTAGCAGAAGCAAACTTACGTATTAGCCATTACCGCTTACACGCTTTAGCAGGCACATTACTTTCTGAAATGAATATTGATGCAGATGCACTAAAAAATAGTTCACCTTCACAAGAAAATTCAGGTAGTTCATTTACATTCTAGTTTATACAAAATATTATATTAAAAGCATTGTTTACATAGTATTCAATGCTTTTTTCTTATCTTGTTCACTTTCTAAGAACTTGACAAATGTGTTATTATTGCTAATGTATTAGTTAGAAAAAATACTCATAAATGAGTTTTATATATTTGGAGATTTTATGAAAGTAACTCTTTTGGGTACTCGTGGTACAAACCCTAGTTTTAAAGCAGATCAATCAAAATATGGTGGAAATACAACATGCATCAAAGTACGTACACAAAATGATGACATTATTGTTTTAGATGCTGGTACAGGTATTCTTTCTTTAATACCAAGCTTGTTAAAAGAAACTAAAAAAGATTGTTCAATACTATTTACTCACAGACACTGGGATCATATTAAAGGTATGACATTGTTTACACCTGCATATATGAATACTTGGAAAATTAATGTATATGGTACTCAATTTGAAGATGCTTCACTAGAAAGCACTTTTGAAATGCTTTTTAAAGAACCTTATTTTCCTGTAGAGTGGAAAAATATTAAGCAAAATTTCAATATTGAAACTATTGAAGCTAAGTCTAAGTTTACAATAGGTTCTGCAACAATTGAAACACACCCAACAAATCACCCTGGCGGTTGCGTTGCATATAAAATTACAGCTGATGGTTGGACAGTTTTCTTTTCAGGTGACCATGAGTGGGATTTAGAGTCCTTCCCAGGTAATAATGAAAGCTTAATTGAATTTATGCAAGGGGCTGATTTAATTATTGGTGATAGCCATTATTTTGCACACGATTATGAAAAACATTTAGGCTGGGGGCATAGCACAAAAGAGCAATGGGTTGAAGCAACTAAAAAAACTACAGCAAAAAATTTAATTTTCACGCACCACAACCCTAACTATTCTGATGAACAATTATATGATTCATATAAAGCATTATTATTGAAGCAACCTAATTTACCTTTTGAAATACATACTGCTTTTGAAGGTATGGTTATTACTAAAGACTCTGTTTCTGAAATGAAATTTACCAAAACATCAGATATATCATGCAGAGTATGTGAGTTTAATAAAAAGCTTTCTCAATATGCTGATTATTCTGTTATTATGGAAAGTATTCTTTCAGAAGCCCGCTCGTATGCAAATGCAGACGGTGGAACATTATAGATGAAATGGACCCTAACAGGCTTATTTTCACTTATACTCAAAACAATTCATTATTTCCAGCCTCAAATAATAAAGCTTTGTATCATGAAAAAGGCTTACCATTAACAGAAACTTCTATAGCTGGCTTTGTTGCAATACATAATTGCAAATTAAACATACCTAATGTTTATGAATTACCTGATGATGTGCCTTATACCTTTAATAAATCTTTCGACCAAGAATCAGGTTATAAAAGTGTTTCAATGCTTACAGTGCCTCTTCTAACCGAAGGAAATAAAGTGGTAGGTGTAATTCAGCTAATTAATAGTATGAATGATTTTGGTGAAATTGTACCTTTTACTGACGATGATGTTACGAACCTTGAAAGTTTAGCAATAGTTGCAGGTAAAGCAATTGACCAAAACTTGAAAGATAACCATTTTATTTCACGTATTCTTGAAACTAGTGCCTTGCGTGACCCAACTGAAACTGCAACGCACGTTATGCGTGTAGGTTCAATTTCTGCTGAATTATAACACCGCTGGGCTGAAAAGCATGATATTCCGCTAGAAGAAATAAGAGCTTTCAAAAGTAACCTTAGACAAGCCGCTATGCTTCACGACTTAGGTAAGGTAAGCGTATCTGACCTTATTCTAAAAAAACCTGGGCGTTTCACCGATGAAGAGCGTGAAACTATGAAAACGCATAGTTATAGTGGGGCAAAAATATTTGAAGAAAGAAAGCTTCCGATAGATGAAATTGCATATAATATTTGCTTGCACCACCACCAAAGATGGGATGGAAATGGCTATACAGGTAGCCCAAACCACCCACAGTTAAGTGGAACAGATATACCACTTGAAGCACGTATTGTTGCTGTTGCAGACGTGTATGATGCCTTAGCTAACAGGCGTTGCTATAAAGAAGCATTTTCAGAAGATGATTCTGTAGGGATTCTTATAAAAGATTCTGGCACTGCCTTCGACCCTGAAATAGTTGAAATCTTCCTAGAAATTAGAGATGTGGTTGATGTGATTATGCACCGCTATAACGATGCACCTGAAAGTGCGTAGGTAGTTATAGTAGTTAGTTAAATACCTTTAAAAAATTAAAGAGCGTATCCATAAAATACGCTCTTCTTATTTAACCATTAAACTAGTATTAATTCTAAAAATACGTCATTGATGTTTTTTTCAATTCTTTTATACTTTCAAGAATTGCGTATTCATCAAGTGTAGTCGTATTTCTTAGCTCTTCAATCACTTGTGCAATTTCACCGTCTTCCATGCCATGAATCATGGTAAATAAAGTATATGGCCACTCTTCTTTATTTGGGCTTGGGCGGTGGTAGCAATGCGAAATATTACGGTTATCCGCGGCAATTTTCCCTGCTTCATCAATAAGATCATCGTCTATTTTCCAAGCAACCATTGCATTAAATTTATAGCCTACTTTTTGGTGTTTAATACTTGCACCAAAACGTCTAATTACACCAGTATCTTTAAGATTTTGTAAAAAAGACATTACTTCTTCTTCACTTACACCAACTTCTTTTGCAATATCAGCATAAGGAGTTAAGCTTTCAGGTAAATTAGATTGCACAATTGATAAAATGTGTTCTTGTTCTTTAGTAAATTGCATAAATTATCCTGTTGATTGTACTTTACGTACCAAAATTTCATCGCCTGAATACAGGGCTAAATCCGGTGTAAGCAAAGTGTTATCGCGTACAACTAAAGCTGTACATTCTTTTATGTTTAAAAAGTCCATTAATCTTTTTACCGTTTTTGCACTACTACGTGGAATTTCAATCCACTTTTCTTCTGGTTGCAAATAAACCCTTAATGGCTTAGCAGGAACATAATCATCTGCCATTACAATATCATTATTTACTGTTTCTTGTACCATAGATAAATAAAAACCTTTATTATTATTCTAAAATATTACGTGAACCAGGGCCTTGTCTAATATAACCACGGTCAACTAAACGCTTAACATACCAAGACTTATCACTAACTAAAAGCTGCATTTTTTCAGTATGGTCAGTTATATACACTAAATCGCCAATTTCAAGTTCAAAACTTTCTTGCCCGTCCATAGTAAGTACAGCCGGTGAAGTAGATTCATCAATAGCAACACAAAGCTTAGATGAACCAGCAACAACTATAGGCGGAAAAGCCCCAGCAAATGGGCATATAGGGGTAATAATTTGTGCATCTAGCCCAGGTAATGCCAAAGGCCCATGGGCAGAAATTGCATAAGCCGTCGCCCCAAGTGGTGTTGAAACTATCAAGCCATCACACCTTAAACTAGATAAATGATCATTATTAATTGAAAGCGATAAAGAAATAGTTCTAACTACATTACCACGAGCAATTACCGCATCATTCACAGCATAACAATCATGTATGCACGCATTATTTCTAAATACCTTGCATGCGAAAATTGTGTGCTTCTCTAGCGAAAAACTAGCTACCTGCTCAGGCAAATTGAAATGCTTAGATTTAAGATAATCAATCACCTGCGAAATAGGTAATTGCCAATTGCTTGGGTCTATTTCAGTTAAAAATCCTACCTTACCAAAGTTTACACCAACTAAAGGTAAAGGTTTTTTGTGCAAAGCACGAGCTACAGCAAGCATAGTACCATCACCACCAAAAACAATGCCCGCATCACAACTTATAGCTGATGAAGCAAATTCCTCTTGGCTTGCATGTGAACTTAAAAGACAAACTTCTATCTCTTGACTAGCTAAGTAAGAAATTACTTCGTCCGCTTTTTGCTTGGCTTGCTCATTACCATGCTTCACTACACATAGGATTTTTAATAATTTTGTCATACAAAATGTTTCTCATATTATACTATTTAATGCAAGTTTTCTCTTGCTATCAACATTATTTTATGTGTTAATTTAAATAATATTTTTTTTATTTTTTTATGTCTCCGACGGCTTAGGGAAGGTCAATTCCCTAAGA
>CAYJFV010000043.1:0-10401 GCA_964369275.1 uncultured Desulfovibrionaceae bacterium | reverse complement strand
ACTACTCCAATTGTTACCAATACCGATAACATGGCTAGCCAACTTCTTTTTTGTTCTAGTGGTATTTGTTGTCTATCAAAATTTTGTGTACTCAATGCCGTTCTCCTTGATAGTGTAATCTTTTGTAAATCATACATATTTTTTTCAAAAGCAATATCTATCAAGAAATTTAAGCACTAAATAAACATAAAAACAGAAATTTTGTATGATTCATAAATTAGAAACAATATGAAAAAATACAAAATAATCAAAATAATGTCAATAATGAAATGTCAGCGAGTAACTCTTTAATAAATAGAAATCATGAAAATTAAGAACATTCAAATAAAGTCAATTTTCCTTTAATCTTATGCACTTATATTTAGTCTACTTTGGTTATTTTGTGCATTTGCATAAACATAATTTCTATTATTTTGTCCCGCAATTGCGTTAGTTGAATTATAGACATTATGAGCATTTTTTGTAAGAGCCTTATCGCTATTTTCTTTAGATATTTGTTCGTGATATTCTGCATCTGCTTTTTGTCTATCTTCGCGTTTCTGAGCAATATCTTCTATTATTTCAGCAATTTCTTCACGTTCTTCTTGTGCCATTTGGGCAAGTTCTTCTGCTGTGTAAAAAATAGAGTCATCTAAGTATATTGTTTCACTTTTTTCATTTGGCGAATGTGCTTTTCTTGCATGAATTACGCCTTTATTATTCCCTTCACCAAGGCTGATATTTTCTGTAGTGTCGGCATTAATTATTTGTAGCAAATTATCGCCATCACCCAATTCAAGGCTTGCAGTTTCAGCTAGAAAATCAATAAATAGCTCGTTGTTACCGTCGCCAAGTTTTACTGTTGCATTATTATCAAAATACGCACCAATTATTGTATTATTACCATTACCTATACTAATTTTTGAATTATCTGCACTCATTATCGAAATTGTATTATTTCCCTCGCCAATTTCTAATGATGATGAATTTGTTATAAGGTGAATGTCTACCCTATTTTCCCCATCGCCCACGCTTAAGCTTGAGGAATCGCTTATGCCTGAAATATCTAAAGTATTATCGCCATTACCAATTTTTAAGGAAGATTCTTCATGTACACCATGCGATTTTACTTTATTATTGCCATTACCTAAGCTAATTTCACTTTTTGTAGATATAAGCCCTGTATCAAGAGTATTATTTCCATTACCCATGCTTACTTTAGAATTGCTTTCTGTTTGCAAACTTTTGTAGGTGTTGTTGCCATCGCCAAGTGAAATTTCTGTGTTAGAAACGGTGAAAGATTCTATATTATTGTTTCCACTACCTATTTCTATATTAGAATCACTAATGCCCATAGTTTCAATGCTATTATTTCCATTACCTAAATGAATATCAGCTTTAGCTATGCTAAGTTTAGCATTAATAGTATTATTTCCTTCACCTAAATTGATATCTGCTTCATTGATATAATTTGTGTTTATAGTATTATTTCCACTTCCAGAATTGATAGTACCATTATTCAAGGAGGCTATGTTAAATTCATTATTACCATGAGCAGCTTCTATTTTAGAATCGCGTAAAGCACCAGTATCAAAAATGTTTTCCCCATTACCAAGTTTTAGCGTGGAATCAATAAAAGATGAACCTTGAATAATATTATCACCATCGCCTAATTCTATTGAGCTAGAGCTAAAGCCAGACAGCGAAATAATTAAGTTATCGCCATCACCTGTGGTGATAGTAGAATTATCTAAGCTATTTGCAAAAACTTTATTATTGCCTTGCCCCAAATCTACTTGCTGATTTTTTCCGTATAAATATACAGTATCATTACCACTTTCAGTTGAAATATTCACATCATCGGCAAAGTTTATAATAATATCATCGCCAGAACCTGTTTGAATATCGCTGCCTTTTGTGTTGAAAATAATGTTATCGGCATCGATTGGTAAAGTATTTCCTTTTTCAGTAGTGGTTTTACCGTCAGCCTTGTAAGTTGTAGTGGTATCGGTATCAGCTGAATACACTGAAATGGAGCCGTCTTCATTCTCAACAAGTTGTGTATTCTCTGTAAAATCTAAGCTAATTTATTGCCCTGAACTAGTTGTAAATGAAAGGCTAAAACTCTTTACCACTGCACCGTCTATCATTTGTGGGTTTTGTTCTGAAAAACTTAGCTTTGTGCCTTTATTTGTAATAATATCTTGCGAGAGCTTAGAAATTTCTTGTGTTTCATCAGGATTATAAGTTAAAGAATTTGCCAGTGTGGCAGGTTTCGTTTCTACAGTAGCCCAATCTGACTTTAAGCGTTCAATTGTGCTTTCTAAGGAATATCTATCTGGAATATATGTAAATTGAGAGTTTATAGAGTTTTGAGCAAAACGAACCAAGCTAGCACTTTCTTCACTAGTTGATACCGCAGAAGTTGCCGAAGTTGAATTCAGCTTTTGTGTATTTGATTGAATTGAATTAGAATATGTATTTTGATAACTGTTTGAATTTGTATATATTCCTGTAACTGACATAAATATTCCCTCCAATAACCAAGCTAATTTACATGTTTAAAAAATGGTAAATTTTACCTAAAATTACAAAAATCTAAACATGTATTGCATATATTATGCCAATAGAAAGATAAGTAACACATATACTATATGCTTGAAAGAATAAAGTTTGCCTAAGGAAAAGATCGGTATTACAGATAAAATTATATATAAGAATTTTTCAATTTAATTCCTCATGTAATTATTTCAAAGAAGTTTTCATTGAAATTATTGCGTTTCATAGCTTCCAAAAATTCCAAAAAAGAAAAACTTCTATAATAATATATTATAGAAGTTTTTTATTTGTTTATACATAAATGCATTTTGTGGTGAGTACCCCAAAATCTATGCTTTTAAAGGTATTTTTTTATAGTTTCAATTTCTTCATTATCTTTTATAGCTTTTTTCATTTTGTCATTTTCTTGCTTTTCTGCATCTTTCAAAGCTTGCCTTCTAAGTAGTTTATACTCTGCTTGCCAAGATTCAGTAAATTCACCCTTGCTTTTCAAAAACACTAGAAATTGACCTAGCCTGCGTGTGGCTTCAAGGGGAACAACATGCTCTAATTCGCATGCAACATCATCCGCTTCATTAGCGGGCAATTGTAATACATTTTGAAAAAAGTCTTTAAAAATATCATGTCTGTGGTTTAAATCACGACCAATTTTTTTACCATCTTCTGTGAGGTGAATTAGGCTGTATGGTTCGTATTCAACATAGCCCATTGTTTTTAGGTTTTTTAATGCACTTGTAACTGTAGAGCGTGAAACATTTGCTTTTTCAGCAATTGTACTTGCCCTTGCAGCACCCTGACTCTGCTCTTCGCAGTATATTATTTCTATATAATTTTCTAATACTTTTGAAATTTTTATAACTTCTTCTTGCATTGCAAAACCTCAATCATAATATAAGAAACTGTTGTAATGAATATTCAACAGTTAAGGTTATTCTTCTGTAATCAGCTCACCAGTTACTGGTTCATTTGTTTCATCAGTTGAATTTTTTATTTCTTCAACTTTAGTTCTTAAGTTTTTATAACCTTCTTTAGCCTTTGCAACTGTTTCATCTGCAAAATCTGAAGCTTTACTACCAACTTTTACTGCTTTTTTGATAGCAGGGTTCAACGCTCCTGTTTTGTAAAGGGCATAAGAAGCTATTCCAAGTGCCGCAACGCTAATTGCTTTATATAATCCCATAGCTATCTCCTAAATTTAAAATATAATTTACATATAAAACTATAATTCATTTGTGTCAACATATTTAAAAACAAATCTAAGTAGTTAGATTGCTCTAACTACTTTTTTTTGCTCAAATAAACTATTTTTTTATTATAAAAAATATACTTATTTTCTACAATTATTTAAAACAAGAAAAACACGAAAGGGGGTTCGTGTTTTTCTTATGGAGATGTTTATGGCTTACATCTTTTTTCATAAAGGGGCTTGGAATCTTTACGAAATATATTGTTCCTTTACAGGTTTTTTATCTTTATTTCCATTGCAAGTGCAATTTCCACCGCAGCCGCCGCAGCCACCGCCGCAACCACCAGAACAACCGCCGGAGCAACTATGTTTTTTATTTTGTTTTTGGCTTGCTTGTAAGTAAATTGCACTATAAAACATTATTACAGCTAAAAATGGTAAAATTATTTCTAGTTTCATATTATGTTCCCTCAATTTTTTTTAAAAACTTTTTATTTGGGTGGTTAGTTACAACTAACCTCATGAAGTTAGTTTTATCTAACTTAGATAAAATTGTCAAGCATTATTTAAAAAAAATTTTAATAATCAAAATATACTTGACAATTTCAGCAGATTTTATATAGTTACATAAGTTTGATTAATAAAACTTTATAACACAAATAAAATAATTTAGGAGAATTAATTATGAGTAAAGTCATTATTATTTTTGGTTCAGAAACAGGAAACACAGAATCTATTGCTGAGGCAGTAAAAACAGCACTTGCTGCTAAAGGACATGAAGTAAATTGCGTAAGTGCCGCAGACGCCCCATCTGAGAATTTTGCCGCAGAATACGATTGTGTTCTTATGGGTTGTTCTGCATGGGGTATTGATGATTTAGAACTTCAAAGTGATTTCGCTGACTTTGTTGAAAACTTCGATAAAATGGGGCTTGCAGGCAAAAAGTGTGCTGCTTTTGCCTCTGGCGATACTGCCTATGAATACTATTGTGGTGCAGTAGATTTTCTTGAAAACAAATACGATGAAGTTGGAGCTAAAACTATTGCCGATGGCCTACGCTGTGAAGGTGACGCAGGCGATAATAAAGACGCTGTAGCAGACTTTGTTGAAGCTATTCATAAAGCTTTATAACACTATTTCAATAACAAGCTAAAAAGGGCATGAAAAATGCCCTTTTTGTTTATTTCACAGAAGCTAAGTTATTCATATCTAACAATAAAAATTTGTATACACTAACTTCCCCAATTCACTAACTACCTAATAACATTATTTTTATAATAACTTGCACTCTTTATTTTTTTGTATTAGCATATTTTTTATTATTATTTTAGAAGGGCAAAGCGAATGAAACAATTTATAATTAAGCATCAAATTCCAGGTAGGATACGCTTATTCATTCCTTGTGCAATGAAAGATGAGTTATGCTTTGCTTTGATTGAGCGTAACATACATTCTCTTTCATGTGTTTCATCGTACCGTTCAAACATTTCTTGTAATAGCCTTGTGGTAAACTATACCTATATAGACAATTATAAAACATCGCTTGAGCAAATTTTAGAAAATATAAAAGAAAGTACAAGCAAATTAATTGAAAAATCAAATTATAAATCAGTAAAAGAAAGTAAAAAGTTAAAACGCAAAATTAAGCTAGAAAAATATATTGCACAACAAGACAGTAGCACTTGTGACTGCAAAAATGCAAAAGAGCATAAAAATTTAGTCAAACCTGCTTTGTACCGTTTTGGTTCACTTTCGGGTATTTTTGGTGCTGTTTTGTTACAGCGTGTATTAACAGGCATTCCTATTGCTCAAGGGCTTTTTAGTCCACTTGGTATAGTTAGTATTTTATACTCTTTACCATTGTTAAAATCTGGTTTTGAACAGGCTAAACAAAAGAAAGTTTCACTAGATGCTTTTTTAGGAACTGGTTGTATTGTAACTGCCTTTACTTCGCAAGCTCTTGCTGCATTTGAAATTTTATGGATAAACGCTGGTGCAGAACTTCTAACAGCCTATGTAACCGAGCGTTCACGCAAATCTATTTCAAGCATTTTACAAGTAACTTCTCACCACACCTTTACATTAGTTGATGGCATTGAAATTGAAACCAAAGTTGCCGATTTAAAAGAAGGCGATATTGTTGTTCTTCATACAGGCGAGAAAGTTTGTATTGATGGTGAAGTAATTGATGGCTACGCCTTACTTGATGAAGCCCCAATTTCAGGCAGACCAGATTTAGTACAAAAAAGCATTGGTGATACCGTTTTAGCAGGAACTTTTGTAAGCCAAGGCCTTATATATGTATGTGCAAAAAACGTGGGCGATCAAACCTACCTTTCACGTGTACTTTGTCTTGTAGAAGATGAGCTAAAAAATAAAGCTCCTATCGAGGGCATGGCAGATAAACTTGCCAAAAAGCTTATTTTCTTAGGATTTATTGCAACCGGTGCAACTTTTCTACTTACACAAAACATTAGCCGTGCTTTTACTGTATTATTAGTTATGGCTTGCCCTTGTGCTACGGCTCTTTCGGCAAGTACGGCTATAAATGCAGGTATAAATGTTGCCTCAAAAAAGAATATTTTAATTAAAGGCGGTAGATATTTAGAAGAAGTTGGCAAAATAGACTGCGTATGCTTTGATAAAACAGGAACACTTACAGTTTCTGAGCCAAAACTTTCTAAAATTATTCCCCTAGAAAATCTTAAAAATGCAAGCTCTTCTTTAGAAAAGAAAAATGAAAATATTTTGCTTCAATTAGTAGTTTCAACTGAAATGCATAATCACCACCCTATTGCTCAAGCAATAAAGCAAGAAGCTCAATTGCGTGGTATTACACCAATAGCACATACTTGCTGTGAATATTTTCTTGGTATGGGTATGGCAGCTACAATTGATAATGATGAAATTATAGTTGGAAACCATAAGTTACTTGAAATGCACAATATTGCATTAGATGAATCTGAAAAATCTAATAAAAAGAATGTGCATAAACTTGTAGAAGACTTGCGATTAAAAGGGAAAACCGTTCTTTACGTTGCAAAAAACAAAGAAGTTGTTGCTCTTTTATCTTTTGATAATCCAATGCGAGATGAAGCAAAATCTATTATTCAAACACTAAAAGATACTGGTGTAAATAATATCTACCTAATCACTGGTGATGAAGAAAATACTGCTAGAAATTTAGCAGAAGAACTTGCCATGACAGGCTATTATGCTTCTGTTATGCCAAACCAAAAAGCTAATATAATTAAAGAATTACAGAAAAAGCATGAAGCCGTACTTATGGTGGGCGATGGTATTAATGACGCTGTAGCTCTTGCACAAGCTAATATTGGTGTTGCAATGGGGGCTGGTGGTTCTGAAGTAGCTGTTGAAGCGGCAGATATTACACTTGTAAATGACGATTTATGTGGAATAATATATCTACATCAACTAAGTAAAGAAACCACAAAGGTAGTGCATCAAAACTTCTGGCTAGCAACAGGTTCTAATATTGCTGGTGTGCTACTTGGGGCTTTTGGTGTAATTAATCCTGTATTAGCAGGTACTTTACATATAGCACATACTTTAGGCGTACTTGCTTCCTCTTCACGCTTACTGCGTTATGAAGCAATTGATTATTTAAGCCCTTGTGGCGAAAAATTATATAAGTAATTAGGAATAAACGTTATAATGAACCTACAAACATTAATCGCTTTAAGAAAATACCTTAGTATTTCAGAGCATAAAAACAATACTATAAAGTTGAAATACTCGCTCAAGCTTATAGCAGATTCTCAAGTTATGTCGCTTATCAAAGAAGCTAAAAAGCTAAAAATGCCAAAAGCTATACTTGATTCAAGCCTAAACCCTTTAACTTCAACAGTTATGTTGAAATACGATCCTAATTATATTAGTTCAAATGAATTTGAAGAGTTTTTAACAACAAAATCTCGTCCACGTTTTGAAGAATTAGTTGAAAAATATACCGCAGTTTTATCAAGCTAAAAGGAGCAAATATGGCTAAGAACAAAAATAAAAATGCAAATAATGCTAACCAATTTTACACTTACGACCCAAACTTTGGTTTTATTCCTGTAGATAATACAAATTATCAAAACCCACAATATGCTGAACAAGCAAATGTACCGCCTTACGGACAAGGGCAAGGCTACGGTAATGGGAATGGATATGGATATGGTAACGGCTATGGCAGAGGTTTTGGCTACGCAAACCCAATGCAACAAAACCATATGAATCAAATGAATGCAATGCAAGAAGAGATTAATCAACTTCGTTCATTTATCACAAATAATGGGCAAAATGCGAATAATATGAATAATGCAAATGCTTTTGACCCTGCTAAAATGCGTGAACTATACACAACTATTGATGATGTAGCTCAAGGTAAGGCACAACCAGAAAAACTACTTTCTTTGCTTCCTAATGCCTCTAGCGATTTTTGGAAAGGCCTTGCAATAGGTGCAGGAGCAATTTTACTATATAATTGCACACCTTTAAAAGATGTTTTGTCTAACCTTTTAGGTTCAGGCTTTGCAGATTTTATGAATAAAAAAGAAGAGCAAGACGAAAACCTAGACGAAGACGGCTTCTATATTGAAGACCCTGAATAAAATACAATGCAAAAATAAAGTATAATAAGGACTTTAAGCATGAATAATACAAGGATAAATAACCCTATAATTACACCAACTTTAGGGGCAACTGCTTTAGGTGGTTTACTAGCTGGCGTTGTAACTGGGGCTACTGTTGCCGCAGCAGCAAATGCACGCAAGCTAAAAAAAGGCACAATAACAAAGGAAGAAGCCGCGGCAAATGTAGTGCGTGAAGCTGGTTCTATGGGGCTTGCAACTACATTAGGCGTTACAGCAACCGCATTAACTGGTACTACAGGTATTTTATCGGTTGCGGGTGTTGCTCTTTTTACAGCTGGTTCAAAATACGCTATCGACTCTCTTTTAGAAGCGGGCAGTAAGAAAAATAAAGAAGCTGAAGAAGCTACTGAAGAACAAGAACTTGAAGTAACAAATTCTTAAAATAAAGAGGATATTATGAGTAAATCAAACTCTTATAACAATAATCAGCAAAGCCCTATAAATGCCTATAATTTCTACAAAAAGAATGAACAGGCTGCACAAGAAACGATTAATTCTATGAATTTTAATAGTGTTCAAGAAACAAGTGCAAATTTTGCTCAAAATATTATGCCAAACAGCAATAATAGCCAAAAGGCAAGCTTTTTAGGTATAAATACATCTTTACTAACAGGGCTTGCTCTTGGTGCAGGTGCGGCTATAATTGCAACTAACCCTAAGGTGCAAAAAGCGGTTGTGGGTACTAGTGTAAAAATTTGGTCAGCTCTTCAAGGGCATATTGAAGAAATGAAAGAACAAGTGCAAGATGCAAAAGCTGAACTTGCTCAAGAGGAAGAATAGTATGAGTAATTTAACAAATGATGCTGATATTATTGATGTAGAAGTAGTTGAAAGTAGCGAACAAGCAAGCACAAGTTTTAAAGAAAAGTGTTCGTGTGCTAAAGAAAAACTGCCTAAAATAACAAAAGCTAAGCAAATTAAAATTGTAAAAGCAGGTTTAGCTACTACACTTGCATTAACAACAGTTTCAGCAGTAGCAAAATTTCCATATTCTAAAAAATTACATAAAGCGGCAGGGCTTGCAATGGTGGGTTTTGCTTGTTTACATATTAGCCAACTTCACCGCCCAAAGAAAAAGAAAAAAGTACAAAAACTAACTACAAACGCTTAATTATAGGAAATTTATGAGTCGCTCTAAAGGCTATAAAATATTACATGAAGTAGAAAAACGTATGCGAGTGCAAAGCAAGTCTTTACTCTCGCCTGATTTAGATACCTCTTATCTTCAAGCTGTTATAGCAGGTTTACCTGGTGTTGATTCAGTACGATTAAATATTAAGAATGCTTCAATTATTGTTGAATATGATGGAAAAAGCGAACATAAAGCAAAAATTTTATCTCTATTATCAAATATTCCTAAAGAAGCCTACCATAAAAACCATGCAAAAGAAAAAGAAGTTTCTATAGCAGGTGCTATAGGCAAAAGTGCTGTTGCCGCTACTACGCCTTTTCAGCCAAGAGTTTTGAAAGAAACATTAAGTTGGTCAATGGGTTTACCAACAATTTTTGAAGGTATTTCAACTTTATATAATCGTGGAATAAAGGTTGAAGTGCTTGATGCTTCTGCGGTGCTATTTTCATTACTTCGTAAAGACTATACCACCTCAAATACCATTGTAGCCTTGCTAAATATTGCCGCATGGCTAGAGCAATGGACAGAAGAAAAATCAGACGATTTACTAAAGCAACTTCTAAAACCTCAAGTAGAAAATGTTTGGGTTGAACGCGATACTCAAGAAGTTTCTATTCCTTTTGCTGAACTAAAACTAGATGATATAGTAATTTGTGGCACTGGTGAACTAATTCCTATCGATGGTGTAGTAGTTGACGGTGAAGCCGCAATAAATAAAAGTTCAATTACAGGCGAATCTTTACCAGTACACGTTCAAGCAGGCGATGAAGTGCTTTCAGGCTCTATTTTAGAAGACGGTAGGCTAAAAATTTCAGCCACGCATGTTGGGCGTGAAACAAGCATGGCAAGAATTAATCGCTTTTTAGAAAATTCTTTACGTAACCCAT
>CAYJFV010000042.1:3382-10409 GCA_964369275.1 uncultured Desulfovibrionaceae bacterium | reverse complement strand
CTATAAAATTAATTTGTTACATACATTTTCGTGACTAAGGCGATTAAAGGAATTTGGACTAGGGAATGGTAGGTTACTCTAGTGTAAAATTTTCAGCACTTGTTACACAAGTGAGCAAGCTTTATAATTAAAGTCGTGGGTTCTTAGGGAATTGACCTTCCCTAAGCCGTCGGAGACATAAAAAAAGTTTGTATGAGAATGCAAAATAATAATTACCTATTCTTGCTTTCATATTCTTCTTTTAATGCCATAAGCCCACCAAATAAAAAATTGCTCATATCGTCGATATATCCATCATGATTAATTGCTTGAGCGGAAAAAGTCATTTTATTCATAAGTGTAGCAAAGTTTACCATAGCAGCACAAAATGAAGCTACAAGTATTACAGCACTTTGCATTTGTGCTGAATTAATTGGCAATTTTGTTAATTCATGCAGGAAAATAATAAATTTTTCTTTTTTTGGCTCTATTGCATTTTCAAGGGCTTTTGCCCCAAAGTCGCTAGGGAAATTTGTTTCATGAAAAATAAGCTTCAAACTCCAGTCATTACTTACATTTTTAACAATTTTCAACACATAATCTAAATAGTCTTTTAGCATTGCCTTTGGTTCTTTTTTAGAAGCAAAAAATGCAGTTAAATCATCAATATGTATCATACGACTATGGGCTTCTATAAGCACTTCATGGTATAATTGTTCTTTACCACCAAAATAATAGTTTACTGAAGCAGAATTAACGCCTGCTCTTTGGCAAATTTCTTTGCTTGTAGCCATAGAATAACCGTATTCAGCAAATACCTGCCCCGCTGTTTCTAAAATTATTGCACGGGTAGTTTGCCTATCGTACTTTTTATAGGTAGCATCTCGCTTATCTACAGATTTTTTAGTTAAGTTCTTACTTTTCATACAAAAATAATAATCTGTATTAAAAACTTTGTCAATCTTAAATTTAAATTTGAATTTGAAATTTAAATTTGACATTTTCTGTATACTGTTTTATTCTTTATTATCTTGTTTAATTTATTACTTTATAATTTAAGGATATTGCCATGAAACAACATAAGGCTAAAATTATAATATTATTCTTTATTATTGCTCTATCAAGTGCCTTTGCTTATTACTATTTCACGAAAGAAAGTGTTAATAGTTACGTGCTTTATGGCAATGTAGATTATAAAGAAATTGAGCTTGCTTTCCTAGATTCTGGTAGAATTGAAGCTATATATGTTGAAGAGGGCGATAGCGTAACAAAGGGGCAAACTTTAGCAAAGTTAGAAATAAAAAGGCTTGAAGATAACATAGCAATTTTAAAAGCTAAATCTGAACAAGCTAAAGCAAATTTAGAAAAAGTTGAAAATGGTGCAAGGCCAGAAGAAATTACACAAGCTCAAGCTTTAGTTGAGGCGGCTAAAGCACAAGCTATTTTTGCAACAAGTCAATATCACCGTTTAGAAGAATTGTACAAGAAAAACGGTGCAAGCAAATCTGATTACGAACAAGCAATGCAACAATTTCATGTTGCAAAGGCTCAACTAGAAGTACAAGAAAAAAATCTTGAGTTATTAAAAGCAGGTGCAAGAAAAGAAGATATAGCCTTAGCAAAAGCTCTTTATCAAGAAAGCATGCTTGCACTAGAGCTTTTGTATACACAAAAAGAAGATGCCACGCTAAAATCGCCCGTAAATTCAGTTATTAACCGAAAATTGCTTGAAGTTGGCGATATTGCTTCGCCTCAAAAAACAGTATTTTCACTTGCTATACTTTCTCCTAAGTGGGTTCGTACCTATATTCCAGAAAGTGAACTTGGGCATATACAAACTGGCATGAAAGCTAAAATCTATTCCGATTCTTTCCCAAATAAAGCAATTGAAGGTAGCGTTAGTTTTATATCTTCTAGTGCTGAATTTACCCCAAAAACAGTTGAAACACCAGAGCTAAGAACTGCTTTAGTGTATGAAGTACGTATTATTGTTGAAGATAGTGAAAATACTTTACGCCTAGGTATGCCTGTTAGCATTTATTTTGATAGCCTGCAAAAATAAGGACGCTGTCATGCAAAATATGACGCACACATATACACAAAGTAATGACATAGTCTTGAGTGCAAATTCTATTTCTAAAACTTTTATAGTGAATGAAAAGCAAATTAATGCTCTTATCAATCTTTCCCTAGAAATTGAAAAAGGCAAGATGACAGCATTAGTTGGCCCCGACGGTGCAGGTAAAAGTACCTTTTTGCGTTTAGTTGCAGGTTTACTTAATCCTACACAAGGTACTTTTGTGTTTGAAGGTGTTGAATATAAAGGAAATAATAGTTATATACAGTCAAATATTGCCTATATGCCCCAAAAGTTTGGACTATATGAAGATTTAACCGTGCAGGAAAATCTAAACTTATTTGCAGATTTAAAATCGCTTCCTAAAAATGGGCGTGAAGAAAAATATAATCAATTATTAGATATGTGTGCAATGCTTCCCTTTACAAATAGGTTAGCAGGCAAATTATCAGGCGGAATGAAGCAAAAACTAGGGCTTGTATGCACTTTATTATCTTCGCCAAAACTTTTATTACTTGATGAACCAACTGTTGGGGTTGACCCTCTTTCACGCCTTGAATTATGGGAAATTATAAAAAATCAAACTGAAAAATTAGGTATGTCGCTCATTATAAGCACGTCTTATCTTGATGAAGCGGCAAAGTGCGATAATGTAGTTTTACTTTTTGAAGGCAAAACTTTAGCAAAAGGTAAGCCTAGCTCTATTACTTCTTTAACAAATAATATGAGTTATTTAGCTAAAATTCCTTCGCACACAAAGCCACGTCAAATACAATCGGCTCTTTTTGCAATTCCAAGCATTATTGATGCTCTGCCCGAGGGCGATGCAGTTCGCTATGTGCATGATGAAGTTAGTAGTAAAGATAAATTTTTGTTAGATGCTATTTTGAAAAATAGCGAAATTTCAAGCGTTCCCTCTACTTTAGAAGATAGTTTTATGCTTTTATTACAAGAACATGTAAAAGAAGCAAAGCAAGAAAGCGTGCAACTTGAAGAAGAAGTATTAAAAGAAAGTTTTATTACTGATGCTGTTGCAGATACAAGCGAACTTGAAACAAAGCATGGCGAACCTATTATAGAAACAAAGAATGTTTCGCGTTATTTTGGAGATTTTGCCGCGGTAGATGACGTAAGTTTTTCTGTTTACAAAGGTGAAGTTTTTGGTTTACTTGGGCCTAATGGTGCTGGCAAAACAACTACTTTTCGTATGCTTTGTGGGCTTTTACCTGCAAGTTTAGGCTCTTTGCATGTAGCAGGGGTTGATGTTCGCAAAATGCAAGTTGAAGCAAGGCGGCATATTGGCTATGTAGCACAAAAATTCTCTTTATACGGCACACTCTCCACCAAAGAAAACCTTGATTTTTTTGCAGGTGCTTATGGACTTCATGGAAAATATAAAAAAAATCGTATACATGAAGTTATTGAAGAATTTTCACTTGGGCAATACTTACACATGCCTACCCAAAATTTACCTGGTGGCTACAAACAAAGGCTTGCTATGGCTGTTGGGCTATTGCATAAGCCCTCAATATTATTTTTAGATGAAGCCACAAGCGGAGCCGACCCTCTAGCAAGGCGTGAATTTTGGCGTAGAATTTCAGAATTATCTGAAAATAAAGTGACTATTATTGTTACAACACACTTTATGGAAGAAGCTGAATACTGTGATAGAGTGCTTATTCAAGACAGAGGAAAAATGCTTACTTTAGGTACGCCTCAAGAAATTCGCCAACAAGCCCAAAAGCAGATAAATAATTTGATTGAGCCAAACAAAGCTATAACAATGGAGCAAGCCTTTATTTCTATTGTAGAAAAGTTTCGCACTTCCACACAAGAACCAAAAGGAGGTAGCAATGCAAAAAGCAAATAGTAACACATATTTTTGCTTTGCAAGGGCAAAAGCTCTTATAAAAAAAGAAAGCTTACAAATGCTACGCGATAAAAGCACGCTTACCCTTGGCATTGTATTACCAATTGTTTTACTACTACTTTTTGGCTATGGGCTTTCACTAGATGTAAAACTTGTGCCTGTAACTATAGTAAATGAAAATTCTTCTTCTCTTACACGCGATGTATATACGCATCTATCCATATCACCCTATTTTGAACCACAACTAGTATATTCATGGCAAGAAGCAGAAGAATTACTTTTAAATGCAGAAACTAAGGCAATTGTACGCAGGCATGCAAAAGAATCTGCCAATGGTTTAGAACAAATTCAAATAATTGTAAATGGCACTGATTCCAATATTTCACGTATTATGCTTTTATATTTAGAATCTGCCATAAGTCAGTGGGCTTATAATAAATTTGGTACAAATTCTTTTATTACAAATACCTCTAGTCTTTCTTCAAGTATAGGGCAAGTTAATATAGAGGGAAGAATTTGGTATAATACTGAACTTGAAAGCAGGTTCTTTCTTGTGCCTGGGGTAACTGTGCTTATTATGACATTAGTTGGAAGCTTGCTTACAGCCTTAGTTATTGCCCGCGAATGGGAACGCGGAACGTATGAAGCACTTATTTCTACCCCCGTGCAAGCAAGCGAAATTATTATTGGAAAAACTATACCCTACTTCTTGCTTGGTTTGTGTGCTTTAAGTTTATGTTTACTTGCTTCAAAATTTATTTTTAATGTACCAATGCGTGGTTCTTTATTACTTATTATTCTTAGTTCTTCTTTATATCTTTTTATAAGCCTTGGTATTGGCTTGGTAATATCCGCTATATTAAAAAGTCAATTTTTAGCAAGCCAAATTGTACTTGTTATTAGCTTTTTACCTGTTGTAATGCTTTCAGGTTTTATTTTCGATATAAAAAGTGCCCCAATAATTGCATATTATATAGCACATATATTCCCCTCTACTTGGTATGTTAGCATATTACAAACCCTTTTCTTGGTGGGCGATGTTCCACTTTTATTATTAAAAGATTTAGCTGTTATGCTGTTCTATACCTTTATATTATTCAATCTTACAAGAATAAAAATAAAAAAATCGCTTGAATAAGTATTTATAATAGTAAGGAAAAATTATGTCACTCTTTATACAAAACATTCGCGTACTTTTCAAAAAAGAATTGCTAAACATTCTTAAAAATAAAAAGAATAGAGTAATTCTTGTAATGCCTGTTCTTATTCAAACGCTTATTTTTGGCTATGTAGCAACCTTTGATTTAAATAATATCGAGTATATGGTGCTTGATATGGATAAGTCGCACTCTTCAAAAGAACTATTAAGCCACTTTGAGGGTGCAAATATTTTTCATAAAGTCAAGAATTTAGACAATACAAACCAAATTGCGAATGAACTTGATAATAAAAATGCAAGAATGATTATAAGTATTGAAGAATCTTTTGAAAAAAAACTTCATGCTGGGCAAACAGCCGATGTACAAATTTTGCTTGATGGAAGAAATAGCAATGTTGCAGGGGCTGCCTTAGGCTATGCCACAAGAATTATAAATAATTATAATAAAGAGCAACTAGGCAAAATAGGTATCAGTGATAGTATAATTAATGTTTCAACAAGAAGTTGGTACAACCCAAATTTAGAAACTCGCTGGAATATTATGGCAAGTATGGTTTCTTTACTAGCTGTTATACAAGTTATTGTACTTTCAGGCCAAAGCGTTGCTACTGAAAAAGAACAAGGCACTTTCGACCAACTTCTTGTTACCCCACTTTCACCTATGGTGATACTTATTGGAAAAGCCTTACCGCCTATGTTTGTTGGTTTTGCTCAATCAACTATAGTTTTGTTTATTTCAATATTGTGGTTTAACATTCCTTTTGCTGGCTCTTTTATATTGCTTTATCTATCTTTATTTATTTGTAATTTTGCAGTTATAGGAATTGGACTTTGTATTTCAGTTTTTGCCACAAATATGCAACAAGCTTTACTTTATTCTTTTGCTCTTTTAATGCCCATGATTTTATTATCTGGCTTTTTAACTCCTGTTTCTTCAATGCCAAAAATTTTACAAATTATTACCTTGGCTAACCCTATAAGGTATAATGTTGAAATAGCTCAGCGTATATATCTTGAGGGGGCAAGTATATTACAAATTTATCATTTATTATTACCACTTATACTTATTGGGAGCATTACATTATTTGTTGCTACTAAGTTATTTCGTACCTTTATAAATTAGAATTTGTTTCTAAATTAATGCTTTTGTTTTAGAGAAAAACTTTGTTCCTTACTAAAAAGCAAAAGCTCCTAATTTAGAAACACATTTTAGAAAAATACCCTAGATTTTCAAAATTTTAGTTTTTTTGAAAATATGTATAGACATTATATTTAAAGTGGTATACCTCTACAAGAAAAGAAGAATTTTCTTTGTTTAGCTTTGGAGTTTACTAATATGGATATCAGGGCAAAGGCTTTGCTTGCCTTAACTTCTGCATCTCTTATTTGGGGTATGAATGCTTTTTCTAATACGCTAATGCTACCCTATGGTGCCCCTATTACAATTACAGGCATACGCTACCTTATTTGCAGTTTTGCTCTTTTTATTTACTTTTTTGCAACAAAAAAATTTAGGCTACTTCAGCTAAAGCAATTTGCCTTTGTTTATATGCTTGGTTTACTATTCGTATGCGGAAATAGTTTATTAATTTTCTTGGGTTTACAATATTCAACGGTAAGCCACTCCTCGCTTATAAATTCAACTTCGACCTTATTTATTGCAGTTTTTAGATACTTTATTTTGAAAGATCATCTACTTAATATTCAATGGGTAGGCATACTTGTAGCGTTAATAAGCACCTTATATATACTTACTAACGGTAACTTACAATCTTTGCTTGAATTAGATTTTAATAAGGGTGATATACTATTTTTGCTTGCACAATTTGGCTGGACTCTTTACACCATTCTAAGCCCGCGTATTTTAAAAGAAATTAGCATACTTGAACTTGTTTGCTGGTCTAGCTTTTTTGGCGGGTTAAGCTGTATTTTTATTGATGTA
>CAYJFV010000042.1:0-3372 GCA_964369275.1 uncultured Desulfovibrionaceae bacterium | reverse complement strand
CTATAATGACTTCACTTCTTGGAATAAGCTTATGGAATTTTGGCGTAAAACATATAGGTCCAAGCATAGCAGGAATTTTTATTAATCTTACCACTATAATTGGTATTTCTTCTGGTATTCTTTTACTTGGCGACCCTTTTTCACTAACCCTATTTCTAGGTGCTATAGGCGTATTTTTAGGCATTTTCATGCTTGTGCAATATAGATTAATAGCAAAAACCTTTAAAATTATAGACGATATGTACGGGCTTAACCATATGAAAGAAATTCTGCATAATAGAAAAGAAAGAAAAAAAGAAAGACATAAAAAATAGAAAACACATTTTATTCAACACAAAAAAAAGACTCCGAAAAAGGAGTCTTTTTTATAGTTTTTGTTTAACCTTGTTTAGAATGGGCCTAAATCAATTGCAATAGCTACCCATAAGAATACTATAGAGAAAGCTGAAATGATAAAGAATAAAGGCACAAAGAATTTTGCCCATGCACTATATGGAAGTTTAGAAGCGGCAATCATGGCAAGTAATGTACCGTTAGTAGGCCATAAAAAGTTAGAATAACCATCACCAAACTGAGAAGCTAAAGCGGCAACTTGACGGTTAATTCCTGCCATATCAGCAAGTGGAACCATCATAGGCATTGTTACCATAGCTTGCCCAGAAGCTGATGGAATAATAGCATTTATTATAGATTGCACAAAGAACATAATTGTTGTTGAAACATAGGTTGAACCCTCAATAAATTGAGCAAGGAACATAATAATAGTATCAACAGTAGAGCTTTGTTCTAAAAGATATAAAATACCACGAGCAAACAACATAACTGTTGATGCCATGAACATATTCTGCATACCATTAGCCATAGCATAACATAATTCGTTCAATTTTAAGCCATAAGCTAAACCTGTTAAAAAGCCCATAGCTGCAAAAGTAGCCGCAATTTGTGAGTAAGAGAAGCTAAATTTCACACTACCAGCAATCATAACTGCAAAGCCAGCTAAAAATACAATACCAGCACGAATTAAAGCAGGTGTGAATTTAGAATCGTCTTCAGGGTCAATAGCGTCAAAGCCTAAGTCCATTCCGTATACATAACTTTTTGTAGGGTCTGCCTTTACTCTTTTTGCATAGCGGCTAATGTACCAAGTACAAGGCACAATAAGTATTAAGAAACAAATTCCACGAAACCACATAGCTGAGAATATTGGTAATTCTGCAATCATGTGTGCTGTACCTGTAAAGTATGGGTTAGCCATAGCTGCACCATAACCAATACAAGCCGCAACTAAAGTAACCGCCGCACCAGTTAGTACATCATACCCCATAGTTAAACATAAAGGTACAATAAGTGGAATAAATACAATACATAAATCATAAGAACCAGTAAAAGAAATTAGTAAGCCATAAGCAAGTGTAAATAATACAACAAATGCTGGGAATGGGAGGTTTTTAATTTTTTTATAGAATTGCTTTAATGCAACTTCCATAAGTTTAATATGGTTTGCAACACCAAATGCACCACCAACAAATAAAATTAAACCAACTAAACTTGCTGTAGCTACAAAGCCTTTATAAAAAGATTCAAAGAAATCTGAAATGCCAACATATTGTTTAGCAACAAATTGGAAAGAAGTTGGGTCTACAAGGGTACGACCATTTACAACTTCACGTGCATACTCCCCACTAGGGATAAGGTTTGCAACAAAGAAAGTTCCAATAAGAATTAAAAGTAAATTCTTCCACGGGTGCGTTAATGCGTATTTTTTTTCTTCTGCCATTATATAACTCCAAATATAAAATTTAATACCATTCTATTTATGGTATTGTTTCATAAGTTTACTGCTTTGCTTATAGTCAATAAGCATTTCAGGTCTGAATACTTTTTTGCTTTCTTCTTCGCTCATTAAACCAAGTTCAATTACCGCATCAGCAATGCTAATTGATTTTTCTCTTGCTAATTTTGCAACACGCCCTGCTTCTTTATAGCCAAAAATAGCGGAAACAGCTGGTCCCATACCAAGAGTACGCTCAACCTTATAATTGTTTAGCTCTTCATTTACTTCAATTGTATCAACACATTTTGTTGCAAAAACAGAAAGTGAACGAGCTGTTAAAAAGCAAGATTGAAACATGCTAATTGCAATTGTTGGATACCATGGCTGAGTATCAAGTTCAGCATTTTCTATAGCATTTGCAATAGTTACATCATAACCTTGTATTTGCTGAGCATCTAAAACAACAAGTTCAGGAAGTGATGGATTTATTTTACCAGGAAAGAAAGAAGAACCATTTTGAACAGCTCCTATAGTAATTTCTTGAAGCCCTGCACTTGGCCCACTACACATTACACGCACATCGCGTGCAAGCTTAGAGCTGCCAGTCATAATACTTTTTAATAAAGCAGATAGGCGTAAAAATACGTCGCAGTGTTGTAAATCATCAAAAGGGTTAGCAGCTGTTTTGAATGGAATTTTAAATACATCATATAAAACTGCATCAATACGTTCATGGAAGCCTTCAAAAGAACCTAAACCCGTACCAATAACGGTGTAACCAACTGTATGTGAAAGTAATTCTTCTTTATCGCGAATTAATAATTGCTTTTGTCTTTCAAGAAAAGAAACGGCTGCTCCGTAAGATTGCCCAAAAGAAATTGGTGCGGCATCTTGCCAACAAGTATGCGAAATTTTTAAACTATCTTTATATTTTTCAGCAAGTTTTGCATAAGAATTTCTTAATGTTTCAACAGCTTCTATTACTTTGTCGAATTCTAAATATAAAGCAAGTTTAACACCATTGTAAATACCATCGCAGGTTGATTGCCCCATATTTACATGTGTATTAGGCTCAATAACATCATAGCCTTTTTTCCCTGTAAGAATTTCATTTGCACGGCAAGCTATAACTTCATTGAAGTTCATATTTACTGGTGAAAAATCGTTCCCACCAAGCATATCTAATACAAGATGTTCATTAAACTTTCCACTTGCTACTTCCTCGCAGGCTTGAACAATAGCATTTTTCTTATCTTCTGCTAAAACGCCAATTTCTGCATGTACAATAGCACAAGCTTTTTTAATGCCTGCTACGCAATAAATAAAACTTGGGTATTGGTTTACTCTTTCTTTAGAGGGGGTAAACAGGTCTAGTGTTCTTTGTGTTTGGGCACCGTAGTACACATGGTCAGGCAAGTGAACTTCGCCTAGCATATCGCTATCAATTCTCATAAACTCTCCATATCGTTTTTTTTTCTTACTTGCAAAGAAGTAAGTTGTCGCTTGATTGCAAAATTTTTACTGAATTATATTGATAATGAAAATATTTTTTCATTTTTTCAAAAAATAATAAAAATCATACTTTCCATTTGAAGTAG
>CAYJFV010000041.1:9289-10499 GCA_964369275.1 uncultured Desulfovibrionaceae bacterium | reverse complement strand
TCGATTTTAGCGGCTTCTTTGCGGGCAAAGCTTACGGCATCGCGTGCTATTTTTACATTTTCTTCGCACTGAATTACTTTTTCTTTAGCAAGGGAGAGTTTTTCTTCTAGTAGGACGAGTTTTTGTTCAATTATGGCAACATTTGCTTTAACTTTTTCAATATCTGCAAGGGTACATTCAATGCCAATAATTTTTGCATATTCTTTTTCTGTAAGTTCAGGTATTTTGTGTTTGTATTCTTCACAAGCTTCTTCACAGCGAAGAACATCTTTTTTAGCAGCTTGTAAAATATTTTCTTGAACTTTTACTTCTGCTTTTGCGGCATCTTCACGGTATAGGCGTAAGTTTAGTAAAGATTGCAAGGGGTAGAGCATTCTTTTAACCAACCACTTCTAGGAGTTGTTTTAGTGTATCATCAAAGGAACTTTTTTCGTCTAAGCCTTGTTTTAGGAAGTTGTTTACAGCTTGAACTTTATCAAGTGCGTAATCTGCTTCGGGGTCGGAACCTTTTTTGTATTCGCCAATTTGAACTAGTAGTTCAACTTCTGCGTATTTAGCAAGAATTTTGCGTAATTTTTGTGCGGCTTCTTTGTGTTCTTTGCTTGCTATTGCATTCATAACACGGCTAACACTAGCTTGAACGTCAATTGCAGGGTAGTGGTTAGAGGCGGCAAGCTTACGTGATAAGATGATATGACCATCTAAAATTGAACGTGTTTCATCGGCAATAGGTTCAGTCATGTCATCGCCTTCAACTAAAACGGTGTAAAGAGCTGTTATGGAGCCTTTATCGTTGTTGCCTGCACGTTCCATAAGTTTAGGAAGCTGAGAGAAAACAGAAGGTGGAAAACCACGACGTGTTGGTGGTTCGCCAGCGGCTAAACCAATTTCACGCTGAGCTCTACCAAAACGAGTAACGCTATCCATCATAAGTAGAACTTTTTTGTTCTGATCTCTAAAATATTCTGCTATAGCTGTTGATGTGTAGGCAGCTTTTAAACGCTCCATTGAGGATCTATCAGAGGTGGAAACGACTAAAACGGCTTTTTTTCTGCCTTCTGGCCCTAAGTCATGCTCGATAAATTCACGTACTTCACGCCCACGTTCACCAATAAGGGCAAGCACACAAACATCTGCTTCACAGCCTTTAATTATGCTTGATAGTAGTGTACTTTTACCACCACCTGCGGCGGCGAAAATACCCATTCTT
>CAYJFV010000041.1:0-9279 GCA_964369275.1 uncultured Desulfovibrionaceae bacterium | reverse complement strand
ATACCATCTAAAGAGCGAAGACCAAGGCTTATTGGGTGTGAAATAATTTTACGAGTCATTGGGTTAGGTGCGTCGGCATAAACGGGGTAGCGTTGACGAGTTTTTATTGAGGGGCCGCCGTCAATTGGTTGCCCTAAGCCGTCTAAAACTCTACCAAGAAGTTCATTACCAACTGGAATTGATAAAATTTCACCTGTAGGTATAACTTCTGTTGCTGGTGAAATGCCTTGCAAGTCGCCTAGGGGGGTGAGTAGGGCAACATTTTTTATAAAGCCTACTACTTCCGCGTTTAGTGTCCAATCATCAAAAGGGTTTCTTAAAACGCAAAGTTCGCCAACTTTTACACCAGGTACTATGGCACGAATAATTGTACCAACTACTTGTTCAACACGGCCGCGAACTTCAATAGTTGATATATTTTGTATGGTTTCTTCTAAAAGTTCGTTAATATATTCAAAAGCTGCCATAATTAAGCCTTAATTTTACTTAGAAGTGATTGTTCAATAACTTTTAATTGGGTTTCTAGGCTTGCATCTAAAATACCAAGTTCGCTTTCAAGTACGCAATCGCCTTTGTTCATGCGTGGGTCAACCGCTACATCAAGAAAGCTTAAACTGCCTGGGGCAGATTTTAGCATAATATCCATAGAGCTTCTTACATGATCTTCATCAGCTGGGCTTATACGAATAAGAACTTTTTGTTGTGAATGAACTTGCAATAAAGCTTGCCTTACAACGCGAGTAATTACTTCTTTATCGTCTAATTCACCTATAACCTTTCTAGCTGATGTGGTTACTAGGCTAACAATAGTTTCTTCTAAACCTTCTAAATAGTTTACAGCGGCAAGAGCAGTATCAAGCATTTTTTCAGCAGTTTCCATTTTGCCTTCTAAAATACCGTCTTGGTAGCCTTCTGCTTTTTTTGAAGCATACACTTGGTCAGCTTCTTCTAAAATTTGTTTTGCTTTATCTTCAGCAGTTTGAATTATAGAGTTTGCTTCTATATACTTTTGATATTCATCAGCTTTAATAATTTTCTTATTAGGTCTAATAGAAATTTTATTTGTATTTATTCTAAACATAAAGCAAACTTCCTACTTCAAGAGTTAAAACTTTTTTTACTGCATAATATAAAGTTTGAAAATCTTTTTCATTTAATGCAAATTCAGCCTTTTCAGGATTAGTAGTAAAAAAAGATAATTTGTTTTTTTGGCTTTGCGTCCAAGATTTTGAAAGCAAGAATATAGCTAATTCACCATGCAATTGTATTCTGTCTAATAAAGGCAATTGTGCATTTTTATTCTTAAAAATTTCTTTAGCATTATGAAATAGATATTGCCCACGCTCTAAAGCAAAAGAATAAAGTTCTTCTGTTAGTTTAGATTTTATATGCAAAACTTCATCTTTTTCAAGTATATGCGAAATTTCTTTTGAATATAAAGCTACGCCAAACAATAAAGAGAGTTCTTGCAAATCTTTAGTAGGTAAAAGACCAAGTTGGCTTAGTTCATTAGAATAATCCCATTTATAGTCATTATCATATTCGCTTAGAAAGTGCTGAATATTGTTATTAGCTAAAATAAAATCTAGGGAAGTATTATCTTCTTTGAGTTTTGAAAGAGCATTTTCTACAGACTGCAAAGTGGAAGAACTATTTTCATAGTCTTCCATAAGTGCAGTAAATACATTTTTTTTGTATTTTATAAGTTCGTAGAAAAATTCTTTTGTCATATAATATTCTACTAATCTACTTTATTTTCTTTTACAAATTTCTTTTTGTAAATAACATAAGCCGCAACACCAATACCATTTAATAAAACAGCTAAAGCAAGAACTGCTAAAACTAAAGTTTGTGTACTTGGAGCTTCTTTAATAACTTCTACAGGAACTGTAACTTCATCTCTTGCAGGAACTAGCATTACACTAACATTATCAATTTTCAAATCTGCCACGGAAGAAGCTGTAAGTTCTTTAATTTTTGGAATATAATTTACTACTAAAGAATCTGGGTTATGGCGAATAAAAACAGCCGCACTTGCTTCAGTTGTAGTATTATTTACTGCATCAACATTTGCTAAAACAATATGAACTCTTGCCGATAAAACACCATCAATCTTAGATAATGTGCTAGATAATTCTTGAGAAATTGCATAAGTTAATCGCGATTGTTCTTCACTAGCAGTTGCAACCATGCCACCGCCAGCAAAAACAGTGCCTAAACTTTGGAAATCTTCTTGAGGAAGTGAATTTTCTTTCAAAATTTCAAGTGCTTGAATAAGTTGACTTTCATCAACAGCAATTGTAAAACCATCGCCAGCAGGCACTTTATTAACATGTATACCACGTTTTAGTAGCACTTCAAGCATGGTGTTTGCCTGTGCTTCTGATAAATTTGTGTATACATCAACATTAGAGCTACAAGCAGTAAGAACTAATGTAAATAAAAGAAGTAAAATATTAATTTTTTTCATTTGACTACCTAGTTTATAAATTCAATTATTAAACAATTATTAGGAATTAATATAATTATGATAATTCTATACAAAGAAAAAATCAAGTTTTTATCTTCTAATAGTTTATTGTTGTTTTAAAATATTTTCCAAGCCTTGTGTAGTGGTTTGCGAAACTTTTAAGCCATGTTGCCCTTGAACTTTAAGCATACCTACTAGATATTGCACCCTAAATAATTCCATGTGGCTAACACTTGCACCTGGTTGCGACATGGTTTCAAGTACGTGCGATAGTTCTTTTAATAGCTCATCCGTTGTAGGTTCTTTTGATTGATTTGTATTTTGAGTTTTATTTACTTCTTCCGTTCTAAAGTTCATTTTACTATCAACAGCATCAGAACTATTTACTGAATTAATTTCAAAACCATTATCAATTTTATTAACACCATTTGTATTGTCAATTGATTGTGCATTTGGTTTTGCATCAACCTTAGAGGTGCTATCTACTCCTTGCATAGAAGTATCAGCACTTTGTGTGCCTTCAACATGCAAAGCTTTATCAAATTCAATGGATTGCGGGGTAGAGGAGTCTTGGCTTTCAAAAGCGTTACTTTCTGCCCCTAATCCATTTGAATTTGCATCTTGAGAAAGGTCGTTTAAAGCTTCTTCAAAAGCTTTCACTAATTCATCAGGTGGTGGACCTATTTTATCACTTTTAAGCCCTGTTCCGCTAGCTGAACCAAGCTTAGACAAAGCGTCCATAAGTCTACTTTCAAGACCGCTCATTTATAAAAATTCTCTTATGCAGCAGCTAAAATTTCTTTAGCTAGAATTGCAGTTTCAGAATTTTCGTCAGACATATCCATTTTCTGAGCAGATTCTTTAGCTTTTTGTGTATCTCCATTAATAAGATAGCCTAAAGAAAGTACACCTAAAGCTTCTTGATCATTAGGGTTAGCTTCAATAATTTCTAATAAAATTTCTTCAGCTTTACTGAATTGATCAACCATAATATGAGTTAAGCCAAGCCCAATTTTTGCTGGTGTAGAATTTGGATCTACCGCTAGTATTGCATCAAATATAGTGTTCGCATCGCGAACTTTACCAGCATGAGCTGATACAAAAGCAATATCAAGAAGTCTTGCAATTTGAGCTGATTCTAAAAGAGCCATATCGTATTCCTTTTAATGATTTAGTAGATTATGGTGTAAAAACTAACCAGTACGTTGTGCAAGGCTTTTAAGCATATCTTGCATAGATTTCATTACAGATGAAAGAACTTCCATTTTAGCATTATATTGCCCCATAGCAAATTGCATATCAAGCATTTCACCTTGGCTAACTTCATCTTTTGATGAAATTTCAACCATTTTCTTTTCTAAATCAGAACCTTGGGCCGAAATATTTTGTGTTGTCTTACTAAAAAGATCTCCTAAATTAATACCAGACATAGTGCCTCCAATTATGCATTACTTGATTTGTATAAAGAATCAAGTAGGCTTTGCGCTACCTCAATAGCGTTTTTTAGTTCATTAGCTTGGTTAGCTTCTTCCACGCTAATACCTTTATCCATATTAGCTTTCAAAGTTGCTTTCATACCAAAAATTTCTTCTTGTAAGGATTTTAATCCTTGTCCTGAATGGTCGTTTGTTAGTAAATCGCTGCATGATTCCATAATTTTCCTCCAAAATATATTGATGTAAAATACTAAAATTCGTTTGCTGAAAAATATATTCTTTTTACTTGAGTGCCTTTGCGTAATTCAATGCTATCTTTATTGATTGATTCTATTGTAAAACCATTTTCTAAAGCTGAACCTTCAAAGTATTTTTTATTATCACTTGATGTTACAAATGGTATTTCGCCAAAGTGAACAGAGTTTATAGTAAAATCACTCATAAAGTTCAAAATATCAGACATTTCATTAGCATTTTGCGACTTAGCTTGATTGAATAAATTATCTTCAATAAGTAAACTTTGTACATTCTCTGCATTTTGAGATTCAATAACTTTTGAAGCTGTAATATTCGGTTCAGAAGAATGAATAGTATACATTATAGGTGTTTGCAAAGTTGCTATAATATCGTTCATAACCTCATGTATAATAAGCATATCACTTTCATCAAATATACCAATTATTCTAACTTGCCCAGCATCATAAGCTATGTTATCAAATTGAACTTGAAGTGTTGTTAGTGAATTTTCAAGTAATGGCTGTAAAGTATCTGCATTAACAATATTACGTTTAATTACAGGTAAATTATTTACATTATTTGCTAAATCTGCAAAAGCAGCATCTTCAATTGCTTTATTGAACACGTAACCAGAAATAAGCATTGTATCTTCAAGCATTTCAGGTTCTAAGAATAAAGCGTATAAGGAAAAGGAATCTTCCACTGCTCGTACTAAATCACCTTGTACCTCCAAATCAAGGTACACAGGGTATTGCAAAGTGCGTGCCAACTGTTGAATTTTTAATCGTTCTTCTTCTGATTTTACATAGCCTTTAATAAGAATACTTTCTTGGCTATTGATATTACTTTCTTCAACTTCAATGCTCGTAAAGCCGTTTTTAGCTAGTTCTTCTACTAAGTATTCATATTCAGCGGCAAAACTATTAGAACTTGGTGCATAATATAGGCTTAAGCTTAGTAATAAGACAATTAAAGCTGTATAAATTAAAGGATACTTCGCATTTGCTAACACTTTAGCCACTAAAGTTTTTTCTTTTTCTTCAATTGCTTCTTCTGTATTTTCTAGTTGCAAAGAATTGTCAACTAAGTTGTCGTTATTATCATCAATCTTATTTTCTGCACCGAGAAATTTGTTGCCATACAATGCAGGTGATACCATTTCTTGCTCTACATGAGGGTAGTTCCATACCATACACGTAGATGCCAAATAAAATACTTGCCCTGCTGAAATTTCTAATACTTCACCTGATTCTAAAGGGTTTTCTTCATTTTCTACATTTTCAAGAAAAACTTTACCATCTAATTCATGAAGTAATACTTTATTATTTACTGCAAAATCTTCAGGAATTTCAATAGATGCGTGTCTTTTTTCTATAGCAAAGTCTTTACTTTCTTTTTGTGCGTATAGTATAATATCAGCACTATCATCAGAGCCTAAAACAGTTTTATTGTGTTTTAGACTAATTTTAGCACCAAGGTGTGGGCCTGAAAATATATAAAGAACTATAGGTGACATACTTACTCTTTATTGTGTAGGTTCAGGTGATTTAGAGCAACCTGGTCTTGGTTGAGCAACAGGTACATAGTCTGATTGAGTTGCTAATCTATCAAATTCTGGCGAGTTAACACGTTCAGGCACTTGGTATTGCGTATCATAATTAATAATTCTTGGCGTAATCATGATAAGCCTTTCCATTTTTTGTGTTTGCACCTTAGTTTGCTTAAATAAATTTCCTAAAATCGGAATATCTTTTAGTATTGGTACGCCACTTTCTACATTTTGTGCTTGCTCATAATAGTAGCCACCAATTAGTAGACTTTGCCCCTCTTGCACAATTGCTTGAGTGTTGATTACAGTTTGCTTTATAGGAGGTAAAACACCAATAGCAGTTGTATTAGAAGAATCGCCTTGATTATCTTGTACATGTACAACAAGTTTTATACTTGAAGTGTTTGTATCTTCATCGTGTATAATATGTGGTGTTACTTTTAGAACTGTTCCTGCATCAACTTTGAATAAGTCAACCGCTTCAGTGCCTACTAATTGGATATAGTATGTGCTTGTATTTTCTAAAGTCGCTTGTATATTATCCATAGTAAGCACAGAAGGTTTACCTAAAATACGAGCTTCGTTATTTGTTTCAAGTAGTTCAACTTGAGCCAAGAATTGATCTAAGCCATTTTTATAAATAGTTGAAAACGACAAACCATCAGTAATAGCACCACCAGCTTGCCCAAGAGTGCCAGAATTTGTGGTATTTCCACTAGATGAAGATAATTGAAAATTAAAACCAATATCTCTATTAAAGTCGCTATCAATATCTACAATAGCTGCGTGAATTTCTACAAGTTCAACAGGTTTATCAAGGTCGGCAATAACTTGTTCATAATAATCCATTCTATAGGCTGCATCAGTAATAAGAACAGCATTTACGCGAGGGTCGGCAATAATACTTACAGGCATAGCAGGTGCATTTGCTGGGGCAGCTTCTTGCGTAGCATTCGATTGTGCAGGCTGGGCTAAACCAAGTGCTGATAATGGCGATAATTGCTCTTGAACATCTGGCACAGCTTGTGCAGAACTTGGAATTTGAGTTACTTGCGTTTTTACTTGTTGCCCTGTAACCATAGCTTGTAAAATTGTAGCAATACCAGGGATTGTAATTTGAGAATCCATACTTGTTACAGAAATATCTTGAGCCCAAGCATATTTAAGCGGAAATACACGCATTACCTGATTACCCATTTGAGCATCTTCAAAAGCGTGTATTGCTACATTTATTTGTGAAACGTATAGCGAGGGTCCACTTACCATTATAGTATTAGAACCCTCCATTATAGTTAATGGTAAGTTTGGCGAAATTAATCCACTTTCTTCAAGTAAGTCAACTACTTTATTCGCTTCCATTGCTTTTACGCTTATAAAGGTAGTTTCTTTATCTTTTTCATTATAAAAATTAATTGTATTGCCTTGAATATAGTAGTCTACACCGAAGGCAATTCGCATTGCATTTAAGAAATCTTTTGATTTTATACTTTCAAATCTACCACTTAAACTTCCTTCTACATTGCTTGTGAAACTTGCGTTCATGTTTTGAGCACGTGCAAAAGCAGAAAGAGCATCAGTAAGCTGTTGATTTTCAGCATAATGAGTGAATGCTTGGTTTGCATTGTATGCTTTTGCAGGAACGCTTATAAGCAATAGAAAAAGTATAAAAAAAAGTTTTTTCATTACCAAATTGGTCTCACTTTTAAAATATTATCTATTCCATGTTGCGGAAAAACTAAATGGACTTGCAAAAGTATCATTCGGTTTTTGTAGCCACCAGTCAACATCTTTAAGAAATGTATTTACTTGATTTAACAGTAATTCATTATCTTGTAACTTTGCATTAATGTATAATATAAGGTTATTATTGTCAATTGACAAGATAGAAGGGCGTATTTTACAAGCCGCCACTTCTTTTTTTGCATAGTCTTTTAGAAGTTCATTTTTTTCATAAATATCAACTGGTAAGGCTATTAATTTTACAAGCATTATAAGTGTATTACCTTCTGGAGAAAAGAACTCTAAGTCAATATATTCGTTATTCTTTCCTTGAATAGTAAAGTAATGACGATTTTCTTCATTGATTTTTGGTTCTTTCCAGCCAGTTTTTTCACGTAATACTGAGATAAAGTCATCAAATTTAGACATATTTTTCTCTTTTTCTAAGAATTTTCAATTATCCAAGAATTTTTTGACGAGTTTGGTTAGTTGATTGCTGAATAGCATCATAAGCACTTAGAGTTTTGCTAATTAATTCATTTAAGGCATCATTAAAAGAGCGTAATTGTTCTTTCAAGTTTCTAGCCATTTCAGCATCGGCTTGAAATTCCTTTTGTTTTGCTTCACTCATAGAGTTTAAAAATGTTCCTGTTGAACCAACAATTTGACCAGCACCACCAACAGCTTGTCCCATACCCATTGCATAGGCTGAACGAGTAGAATCTGTTAAGCTAGCTGGGCCTTTAATTGCACCACTAGCTAAACCTGATTGCACTAAACCACCAGCAATTGTCATTGCACCACTTGCAATACCAATAGCAAGTTGTGTTGCAGCATTTTTTCTAATTTCAGCTGCTTCATCTCTCATTTTAGAAACGGCTAAATCACCAGCGGCTTTCATACCTTCGCGGTTAGCCTTACGGTCTTCTGAGGCACTTTCAGTAATAAGAGCTGCAAATAAACCCATTGGTGATGGCATACCACCTAATAAAGCAATATTTGTTTGTGCTTGATAATCTGGCTTGCTAATAACTGGTAAATTATTTGAAACTTGTGTGCTAGCTGTTTTAAAATCTGAACCAGCTTGCAAAGCTAACAATAAATTTTTATCTAAGGTAGCTTGATCAACACCTTGAGCTGCCGCAGCATCTACAAGTTGGTTATAATCATTTATATTAAAATTTTGTTGTTGTTGTATAATTGAATTTATAGACATAATGACTCCTAATGATATAAAATATTTCTTGCCTACGCCATTGAAGGTGCACCAGTTGCAATTGCAGTGTTTGCTTGATTAATTCCATCAACTATTTCGCTTACATCGCCAAGTAGTTCTTCGTTTCTTTCTAGTAGTTCTTTAATATAATCAAGGTCAACATCATTCATCGTTGTTAATCTTTCAATAATTGCTTCTAGTTCTTTCAAATATGCTTGTGAATCAGACATGTGTTTTGTGTTTACAGCAGAGGCTATTTGTACTGAACCTTGTGCTACAGCATTAATACCAGTAGCAACAGCAGAAACTTTTTGAACTGTACTAGCAACATTTGCTACCGTTTGTGCAGATGCACCCATAACTGAACCACCAACACCAGCAAGAGCAGCACCACCTGATAAGGCAACTGTTGCAACTGTCATTGCAATTTGAACACCAAAGCCAATCCACTTAGCGGCATCTTCAGATACACCCATTTTTTCAAATAGTTTACTTGTCCAAGCGGCTATTCCGTGTTCACCATTAGTTGCTAAAGAAATTGTTTGGTCAACAGCCATAATGCACATCATTGCACCAGCAGCTATCATAAGTGGGTTACCTGTAACAGCACCAATTGCTATTGAAGCAACACCAGCTATAGCACTAAATAAAG
>CAYJFV010000040.1:5848-10655 GCA_964369275.1 uncultured Desulfovibrionaceae bacterium | reverse complement strand
CTGAAGAAGTATTCAACAAATTTATGGCTACTGACCGTGAAGGTTACTTCCGTGACATTTCTACTTTTGGTGGTTGTACTTCAGGCCCAGCTGCTGCTTTAGCTAACATTGAAATTATTGAAGAAGAAAACCTTCTTGATAACGTAAAGAAAATGGGTGAATACCTATTAGGTCGCTTTGAAGAACTTAAAGCTAAATACGATTTCATTGGCGATTGCCGTGGTAAAGGTTTATTCTTAGGTATTGAACTTGTAAAAGATCGTACAACTAAAGCACCTGTTGATGAATCAGTATGTAACCAAATTGCTGGTTTCTGTACTAAAAATGGTGTTCTTATTGGTAAAACATCACGTAGCTTCAAAGAATATAATAACACACTTTGCTTTAGCCCTGCATTAATTGCAACTAAAGCTGACTTAGATGAGTTAGTAGACGTTCTTGACAGAGCTTTTGCAGAAGTTAAGATTTAATTTTATCTTCTAAATGAATACGAAAAGAGAGGGCTTATGCCCTCTTTTTTTGTATCAAATCTTTAGTGAACGAGCAAAAACGACGTTTTTTGCGAAGTGAGGATTTTGCGTACGAAGTATCCAAAATCTTTATGATAAAATCGTAAAAATCTAATTTTATCTTCTAAATGAATACGAAAAAAAGGGGGGCGAAAGCTCCCCTTTTTTAGTTTTGTATTTTTTATGCAAAGGGTAAAAAATAGGCATAACTTGTTTGTTATGCCTATAAAGTTTTTGGTTAGAATAGAATATTATAGAACTGTTAGTTCTGTCATGAACTCACGAAGTTTATCCCACATTTCTTTAGCCGCTTCTGGGTTTTGTTCAATTATATTATTTAATTGATGTGGATCTTTTTTACGGTCGTATAGTTCATCTTTTTCAGGCAAGGCTGCAATTGCACCAGGGGTACATGTCCACTGTTCTTCGCCGTCAAGAGTAGCAGATTCTTTATGACGAGTAGCCGCGTCTTTATCTTCAATGCCGTCCATCATATCAGCAAGTGATTTACCGCCAATTGCTTTTAGGTGAGCACTTGATTCGCCTGTGGTTTCGTTATAGAAATCCATTGCCATTGCCATAGTATTATCTACTTCTTTTACCCAGTGAATATATGAATAGTCTTCTGTGTATATAGCCCATGAGTATTTATAGTAACCAGCGATAGCAAAGTCACGAACTTTTTCTTCTTCGCCAGTCATCATTTTTAGTAAGCTTTTACCTTGCATATCTGGGTGAACACCAATGCCTAACCAATCGCAAACTGTTGGTGCAACGTCGCATGATTGTACAAAGCCTTTTACTCTAAGTCCTGGAATATTTCCTGGGCAACGAGCTAATAAAGGAGTATGCACTAGTTCTTCATAAGGCCATGGGCGAACTTTACGCATTAAGCCGTGACCATGTTCACCATTACCCATTGGTTCACCATGGTCAGATACCATCATGAAAAGAGTGTTTTGGTTAAAGCCTAATCTATCAATAGCATCAAGTAGAACACCTAAGTATTTATCGCATAGAGTTACAAGCTCGGCATAAAGCATACGTACGTGGTGAAGTTGGTCTTCATTATATAGCCCTTCAACTAAATCCATGATAGGTAAAAATTCATGTTTTCCTTTGTAGTCTGGGTCGTACATACAAGGGGTATTAGGGTCGTAAACTGATGGTGGATCCCATGGTTCATGTGGGTCAAATGAGTCAATCCAAAGATAGAATTGCTTTTGCCTGTCTACTTGTTCTAGGTATTCAATAGCTTTATTGATAGTTTTTGCAACATAACGGTTTTCTTCTTTTTCGCCGCCGTATTGACGTTGCTTTAAGTAAGAAGCAATTTCGTGTAAATTAGTTTCTGCACCAGCTTCACCTACTCTTTTACGGTATTCTTTATCGGTTGCTTCATCGATATAGTCCATTGGGTCTAAGTGAATAAGTGCGTCGCTTTCATAGTAGTAGTGGTCACCTTCATGCCCGTGTGTGAACCATACTTTATCGAACGAGCGAGTATAGCCAAACTTTGGTAGGCGATACATTGGACAGTCAAAAATAAGAGCAGTATCAATTGGACGACCCCAACATAAATCTGCAATGGAAGTATCTTCCATAGTCATAGGTGTCCAGCCTACGTATGGTAGTGTGTATCTACCTGTGTGCATAGCACGACGGCATGGAACTGTAGGGCAACCCTCAGTATAAGAGTTTTCAAATAAAACGCCTTCTCTTGCCAATCTATCCATATTAGGAGTTTTTATCCAAGAGTTACCGTAGCAACCAAGATAGTTATATTGTAATGAGTCAAACATTAAAACAATAGCATTTTTAATCATAATTTTTCCTCCAAAAGGTGATAATTTGTTAGAGCAAGATTTGTGCCATTTTAAAAAGATAATAATATTAGCTAGTTATTTTTTCATAAGAAAATGATACATAAATTATTTCATGATATAAATTCTAGTAGGCAAATTTAACTGTAAATATAAGTAGTTAAGTAAAAATGTGAACTAATATAAAACCGTGAAAAATTAAAAAAGAAAGACCTACTGGCTACATAGGTCTTTCAAAGAGGAGTTGTGAATCCACTGTGCAGTGCATTCGTATGAGTAACAAGGCTAATTTTTTAGCCCATTACTGTTAGCTCTGTCATAAATTCGCGTAACTGATCCCACATTTGTTTTGCAACTTCGGGGTTTTCATCAATAATGTTATTGAGTTGGAAAGGAGCTGTGTTGCGGTTATAGAGTTCATCTTTTTCTGGAAGAGCGGCAACGGCACCAGGGGTACATGTCCACTGATCTTCGCCGTCTAGGGTAGCTGCTTCTTTATGACGTGTTTGAGCGTCTTTAGAGGCTGCTTTTTGGTCTTCATCGGCTACGCCGTCAAGCATATCGGACATAAGCTTTCCGCCAACACCTACAAGATAGTCACTTGTAGCACCAACACCGCCAGCTACAATATCAATAACCATACCTAAGTCGTTAGGTTTGTCGGCTTTTACCCAATGTACGTAAGAATAATCTTCGGTGTAGATTGCCCAAGAATATTTATGGTAACCAGCAATTGCGAAATCGCGAACTTTTTCTTCTTCGCCTGTCATCATTTTTAATAAGCTTTTGCCTTGCATATCAGGGTGAACGCCAATGCCAAGCCAATCGCATACGGTTGGGGCAACATCGCATGATTGTACAAAGCCTTTAGCTTTATGCCCAACTTTACAGCCAGGGAAACGAGCCAATAATGGAGTATGTACTAATTCTTCATAAGGCCAAGGACGAACTTTACGCATAATTCCATGCCCATGTTCACCATTACCCATAGGTTCGCCGTGGTCTGAAACCATCATAACTAATGTATTTTGGTTTAATCCTAATTTGTCAATAGCGTCTAATAGCTTACCAAAGTATTTATCGCATAGTGTTACTAACTCGGCATAAAGCATACGAATGTGATGTAATTGAGCTTCAGTATAGAAACCATCTACATTAACCATGATTGGAAGAAATTCATCTTTTCCTTTATAGTCAGGGTCGTATTGACTTGATGGGATATCAGGATTATAGACTGATGGCGGGTCCCAAGGTTCGTGTGGGTCGAAAGAATCTATCCAAAGGTAGAATTGCTTTTGTCTATCAACTTGCTCTAAATACTCAATAGCTTTGTTGATAGTTTTAGCAACATAGCGGTTTTCTTCTAAATGGCCATTAACCTGTCTTTGGCGAAGATATGCGGCTAGTTCATGTAGGTTTGTATCTGCACCTTGTTCACCAACGTCGGCTCGGTAGGCTTTGTCGGTTGCTTCGTCCATATAGTCTTTTGGGTTTAGATGAATAAGTGGGTCGTTTTCATAATAGTATTGGTCGCCTTCGTGGCCATGAGTAAACCATACTTTATCAAACGAACGTGTATAGCCGAACTTTGGAAGACGATACATTGGGCAGTCAAAAATAAGAGCTGTATCAATTGGTCTACCCCAACATAAATCAGCTATTGAGGTATCTTCCATAGTCATTGCTGTCCAGCCTTGATAGGGTAGAGTAAATCTACCTGTATGCATTGCTCTACGGCATGGAACAGTTGGTAAGCCTTCTGTATAGCAATTTTCAAATAAAACACCCTCACGAGCAAATCTATCCATATTAGGAGTTTTAATCCAAGAATTACCATAACAGCCTAAGTAGTTGAATTGTAATGAGTCAAACATTACTACAATTGCGTTTTTAATCATAAATAACTCCAATCAGGTACTATGCGTTTTGTTCTTCAGGTTCCCAAGCAGTTTTAGTTTGCGGTAGTTGGAAAATACGTGCAACTATTGCACCAGCTATAGCCATAGCTAAGAAAACACCAATAACAAGCCAAGCAGAACCGCCATATACAGGTTCTAAGTGCATTAAAGCAGGTACTGCAAAGGTAGAAATTGGGGCAGTAACAGCACTACAAATAGCAAAATAAAATGGTGCTTGTGATTTGTTATTAGGGTCAACTAAACGGAGTAAAATAAAGGCTGTACTTACAGTACCTGTCATTAAACCGAACATATATGCAAAATTTTGAATACCATCATACTTTAATTTTCTTGTATAATACCATGTACCAAGGCCAACTGCTAAAGTAGAAGCAAGTGCAGAAGCTAAGAATGGAGCCATGTATTGCATAATAGTACCTAAAGAAATAGTCATAAATGTAGCACAAACCATGAAGTCAACTAATGTGTTTGATACACGGTTTACAATACCAGAACATAATAAATGCCCTTTACCAATTTTTACTAAAATTGTACGAACAAGCATGCCTAATAATGA
>CAYJFV010000040.1:3219-5748 GCA_964369275.1 uncultured Desulfovibrionaceae bacterium | reverse complement strand
TTACGTGCAATAATATTCATTAATGGAATACCAACTATAATAGCAACCGCAAAGCCCATAGCACCACCAGCTAAAGCAAAATCAGGAAGGGCAACAAAATCTTTAGCTGCCATCCACACATTTGCAATTGTTAAAGCTTGCCCAGGGCCAGCAGTAAAGCCATAAGCAGTTAATGTACCCATTGTTAATGGGCCATCATGGAAGCCCATTTCGCCTAAAACTGTTGTTGCTAAAATTGAAAAACCAAAAGCAAAATACATAATAGCAGAAATAAAGCCACTGTACCAAATTACGGTTTTTGTGGTTGATACTTTTTGTTTTTCTTTACTGCCTGGTCTTAAACCCATATATACCCATGTAAGGTTAAATAAATGGTATACTATCATAGCACTTATGCCGTTATTTAGGGCAAAGCCTGTTAAATCAAGTATGCCAGAACTTTCAAAAATAAAACCTGCAATACCACCAATAATACATGCTGGAATTAGAAAACGCCTAAAAACAGGAAAAACAGAACGTAAAAACATTCCAACAATTAAGAAAACTGAAATCCAACCAATTGTTACTAAGAAACTAAAAGGTACAGGGGCATAAGGGGGTAATGTGAAATCCATAAAATCCTCACTATCTTTTTTGCGTTTGTGAAATATATCATTAGCCTTAATATAATTCAAGCTAACTGGATGCAGAACACCCAGTTAGCGAAAAAACTAGTTATTTCCAAGTACGCGTAATTCTGTCATAAATTCGCGGAGTTGATCCCACATAAGCTTAGCAGCTTCAGGGTTTGAGTTTATTATATTATTTAATTGGAAAGGGTCATTCTTTCTATCATAAAGTTCATCTTGTTCAGGAAGGGCAGCAACAGCACCTGGGGTACATGTCCATTGTTCTTCACCATCAAGAGTAGCTGCTTCTTTATGGCGAGTAGCCGCATCTTTCACTTCTTGTCTATCCATGAAACCATCTAGCATTTGTACCATTGTTTTGCCGCCAACTGCTTCGATATGGTCGCCAGTTTGAGCAACACCTGAAATGATTGTATCAATGTTCATACTGATGTCGTTCGTTTTTTCACGTTTTACCCAGTGAACATAAGAATAATCTTCATTATAGATTGACCATGAATATCTGTGGTAACCAGCTATAGCGAAATCGCGAACTTTTTCTTCTTCGCCTGTCATCATTTTTAATAAGCTTTTGCCTTGCATATCAGGGTGAACGCCAATGCCAAGCCAATCGCATACAGTTGGGGCAACATCGCAAGATTGTACAAAACCTTTAGCTCTATGCCCAACTTTACAGCCAGGGAAACGAGCAAGCATAGGTGTATGCACTAACTCTTCATAAGGCCATGGGCGAACTTTACGCATAATTCCATGCCCGTGTTCACCATTACCTAAAGGTTGCCCGTGGTCAGAAACCATCATAATTAATGTATTTTGGTTGAAGCCAAGGTTGTCAACCGCATCTAGTAATTTGCCAAAATATTTATCACATAATGTAATTAATTCCGCATAAAGCATACGAATATGGTGTAATTGAGGTTCTGTATATAACCCCTCTACAACGTCCATGATTGGTAAAAATTCATGTTTTCCTTTGTAGTCTGGGTCATACATGCATGGGGTTTCTGGGTCGTATATTGATGGTGGATCCCAAGGCTCATGTGGGTCAAATGAATCTACCCATAAGAAGAATTGCTTTTGTCTATCAACTTGTTCTAAGTATTCAATTGCTTTAGACATAGTACGTGCTACATAACGGTTTTCTTCTTTAGCACCTGCATTTTGTCTTTGCTTTAGGTATGAACTTATTTCGTGTAAGTTAGTTTCTGCACCTTGAACGCCTACTCTTTTGCGATATTCGGCATCAGTTGCTTCTTCAATAAAATCTTGTGGGTCGTAATGATATAGCGGGTCGTCTTCATAATAGTATTGATCGCCTTCGTGGCCGTGTGTAAACCATACTTTATCAAAAGAGCGAGTGTAGCCAAACTTTGGAAGACGATACATTGGGCAGTCAAAAATAAGAGCTGTATCAATTGGACGTCCCCAACATAAATCTGCTATGGAAGTATCTTCCATGGTCATTGCTGACCAGCCGTTATAAGGCAGTGTGTAACGCCCTGTATGCATTGCTCTACGGCAAGGTACTGTTGGCAAACCTTCGGTATAGCAGTTTTCAAATAAAACGCCTTCACGAGCTAACCTATCCATATTAGGTGTTTTTATCCATGAATTACCATAGCAACCTAAGTAGTTAAATTGTAGCGAGTCAAACATTACAACAATTGCATTTTTAATCATAACCATTCCTCCATAAGTGATAAACATATAAAGCAAATAATATGCCAACAATAAATTCAATAAAATCGAATAGATAAAAGGTTGTGAAAAAATACACTTTTCAAAGGAATTATAATGATTATTTGTGTTACACCTTATTAAAGCAAACTATTTTAGTCTGTTATAGTAAATTGTGAAAAAATAATAAAAACAATGAAAAAAATCAAACTTTAATATTTTG
>CAYJFV010000040.1:0-3209 GCA_964369275.1 uncultured Desulfovibrionaceae bacterium | reverse complement strand
CAAATAATATGCCAACAATAAATTCAATAAAATCAAGTAAATAAGAGGTTGTGAAAAAATACACTTTTCAAAGGAATTATAATGATTATTTGCATTATATCTATAAAAACTCGTTATTTTAGCTAGTTATGGTAAATTGTGAAAAAATAATAAAAACAATGAAAAAAATCAAATTGCAATATTTTGTTGATATTGTCGACAAAGTGTTGCAGAATGTTTTTGTATGTGATATTTATAATTTTCTTTTACTGATTATTTAATTTTTTATGGTGCATTATGGACGATATATTAAAATTGCTTTCAGGGTATTTAATTAGCAATCACTCAAATGAAGATGTTTTGTTTCGTATTTTTGAATTTTTGAAAGATAAAATTCCATTTGAAAGAATTGGCTGTCACTATATAAATAGAAAAACAAAACTTCTTACTACCTTTGTTGAATATTCTTATGAAGAAAGAATGCCTGCATACTCCTACTATATTGACGAAATGCGTTCAGCTGACGATATAGGAAATATTTTAGCTAAGGATAAGAATTTGGTACTTGGGAATTTAAATTCCAAAGATCCAATTCCTTATATTAAAGCACTACCATATAAAGTTAAGTCTTTCATGATATTTTCTTTCAATTTTCCTAAAGATGTAAGCTCAAACTATGTTTTGGGTTGTTATTCTACGCAAGAAAATGCTTTCGATTTAACGCATTATGAACTTCTTGCGTCGGTAAGGGTGTTTTTAGAAAAACTTATACTTGATTTGTATGCAGTAAATGCAAAACCGCATATTTTCCTTGCTTCTGTGGGGCAACTTCCCTCAACCTATGAAGAGCAATTACGAGCATGCCCAGGAATGGTGAAAGTAATGAAAAGGGTGGACGCAGTAAGCAAGTTTGATTTATCTGTTTTTATAAATGGTGCTACTGGTACAGGTAAAGAATTGGTTGCTGAAACAATACATGCCCTTTCTTTTCGCAGAAATTTACCTTTTGTACGTGTAAATTGCGGTGCTATTGCAGAACAACTTCTTGAAAGTGAGCTGTTTGGTTTTGAAAAAGGTTCATTTACTGGAGCAAATACAATGCGTAGGGGCTATTTTGAACAAGCTAATGGAGGTACCATTTATCTTGATGAAATTGCGGACTTATCAAAATCAGCACAAGTTAGCTTGCTTAGAGTTCTTGAAGATAGAACTGTAAGGCGTATTGGTAGCGAAAATCCAATAAAGTTAGATATTAGAATTATTACAGCAACACATAAAAATTTATGGGAAATGGTAAAAAAAGGGGAATTTCGAGAAGATTTATACTATAGAATAAATATATTTCCAATTGAAATTCCGCCATTAATGCAAAGACGTGAAGATATTAAAATATTATTAGATTATTATTACCAAATTTCCATTAAGAAATTTAAATTAGAAAATCCACCAATAATTAGCAATGAAACTTTCAAAAAAATAATAAACTATGAATGGCCAGGAAATGTACGTCAACTAAAAGCTGCACTTGAGCGTGGAATAATTGAAGCCATTGCAGATAATAAAACAGAAATCAATTTTAATTTCTTACCAAATTTAAGCATACATGAATACGGTAAGAAAAACTTTACACGTGAAGAAATAGTTGATGCTTTAGAGCAATGCAAAGGTAAAATTCAAGGGCCTAATGGTGCGGCAGAATTTTTAGGTATACACCCAGCTACACTTAGAAGTAGAATGACGGTGCTTGATATAGAATACAAAAAAAATAAAATAAAAGAACGTGTAAAATAAAAATGTTATATGCATAATATACTGCAAACTAAGCTAAAATAACTTTGTGTCTAGTTTGACAATGGGGGTGTAATATGCTAATTTAAATAATGTTGTGTTTTAGGGTGTTTCATCTAATTAGTTTATATTCATTTAAACAATCGAGCACGCACAATGAAAAAGTATATTATCACACGTCTTATTTTAGTAGTGCTAATTAGCACAATTATACTTATTTCATTAAGTGCATTTTTTCTATGGCGTTTAGAAAATAATAACTTCTATCACACTTCTTTACTTAGAATTAATCAACTATTTGAAATTTTAGATGAAAATACTAAAGGTATTTCAACACTAAACGAAGATTTAAAAGACGATTTTTTTATACGTCTTAGAGCTTTGACTTATATTTTAGACTCAAACCCTGCTTTATTAGATAGCCCTGAAGAACTAAACAATCTTGCAAATATTTTAGAAGTAGACCAAATACATATATTTAATAAAGACGGTGCAAGTTTTTCAGGAACGTTGCCTGATTTTTATGGCTTTACTTTGTTCTCTGGCGAGCAAATATCATTCTTCCTTCCAATGCTTGAAGATACAAGTTTAGAACTAGCTCAAGACGTTACGGTGAACTCGGGGCAAAATAGAGAAATGCAATACCTTGCAATGTGGAATTCAACAAAAGACTATATTGTGCAAATTGGTATGGAACCAATAAGATTGTTACAGGCCTTGCGTGAAAATGAGTTGAGTTATATTATAAAATCATTCCCACCATTAAGCGGCACAATGATACTTGCTATTGATATTCGTACAGAGCAAAGTATTAGTGCAACAGATGAAAGTGTTATTGGAAAAACGCTAAATGAAATTGGTATAAGAAACTATTCAACTTTGCCAAACAATAAAACTATAAACACTCTTATTAATGGCAAGGAAGGTGTTGCTGTTTTTAAAGAAGTGAACAAACTTGCTATTGGAATTAATGAATTTAATGAAACTAGAAATCAAGAAATTATTTCTGACATAGTGCTAGCAGTGATGATATGCTTTATTGTTGGAATAATAGTTATATTTTTAATATATCAAACACTTGAAAAGGTAGTGCTTCGTGGTGTGTATGAATTGCTTGATGGAATGGTACGAATAACTGATGGCGATTTAAGCTATAAAGTAAATGTGACGACTTTACCAGAATTTGTAAAACTTAGTGCTAGAGCTAACTTAATGGTTCAAAGTGTAGTTGAAAGTTCACGAAAGTTTTCAACAATTTTCCAGTACGTTAATATGCCTTTAGCTTTGTACGAGCATAGAGCAGATCAAGTTTTAACAACAAACAAAATGGCTGAATTATTAGATTTGCCAGTAATTAATTCAACTCAAGTTCGTTTTTCAGCTAGTGAATTTGTTTTAAAAATTAATAGTATTATGGAAAACCCACATCCTTCTGAAAAAGA
>CAYJFV010000039.1:0-10706 GCA_964369275.1 uncultured Desulfovibrionaceae bacterium | reverse complement strand
ATATTTTTGGAATATACTATAAAATTAATTTGTTACATATATTTTCGTGACTAAGGTGATTAACGGAAGTTGGACTAGTAAATGGTAGGTTGCTCGAATATAAAAATTTGCAGCACTTGTTACACAAGTGAGGAAGTTTTGTGATTCCTATACCTGCTTTTCTCACTTGCGATAGCAAGTGTTGCATATATTATCTTTTTGCTCTTGACTACCATTTCCTAGTCCAACTTCCGTTAATCGCCTTAGCCACGAAATTGTATACAGAGAAAATACTGTGTATGCTGTAAAGGAAGAGAAAACGCCCTTGAAAAATGCTTGCATTTTTCAAGGGCGTTATTGATGACGTGGGTTCTTAGGGACTTGACCGTCCCTAAGCCGTCGGAGACATAAAAAGAAAAATTGATATAATACTACAAATTGGAATGACGTCTCATTCAATCTAAGTGTTAGGAAAAAAGCAATCTTTTGCTCAAAGGGCATAGCATAAATACAAGCTTAAATACTTAACTTTTTGGCTGTTCTATTAACGATTTGCGGAAATTTTTCAAGCTCTACATAAAGAATGACTTAAGATTTTAGATGAACTTAAGCTTACTTTTAACTTGAAGTTAAGTTGAGTTTAAACTTGAAGAAAAGTGAAAAAAATTAAATATTTTTTTCTTACTATGTAGCTTTAATAACTACTTTAAATTTATTAACATTTTTAACAACTTGTTAAAGTAACTTTAGATAAAATGTTAAAAAAAATTTGAAAATCTATAAAAAATACCTAAAAAAACTCTAGACAATTTTTTTAAACTATGTTTTTATATCTCTACGAGGTTATGAATTTATTTTAATCTAACTTAAACATTTCAAAGTCGAGGACAACTCTGATGGCAAAGTCAGGATTAATAGTCGGTTTGGATATAGGAACAACTAAAATTTGTGCAGTTGTTGGCGAGTTATCTGATAGTGGCTCTATGGATATAGTCGGTATTGGTGTAAGCCCTGCAAATGGAATGCGTAAAGGTGTAGTTGTAAATATTGATCAAGCGGTTCAGTCAATTAGGCAGGCAATTGCTGAAGCTGAACTTATGGCAGGTTGTGAAATTGCATCAGTGTATGCGGGTATTGCGGGCGATCATATTATAGGAATTAATAGCGATGGCGTAATAGCAATTAAAGGTGGCGAAGTTACAGATCGTGACGTTGAGCGTGCTTTAGATGCTGCAAGAGCTATAGCTATTCCTATGGATAAATCAGTTTTGCATGTAATCCCACAAGAATACACAATTGATGATCAAGGTGAAATTATTGATCCAATTGGTATGTTTGGTGTTCGACTAGAAGTTAAAGTTCATATTGTAGCTGGAGCAGTGGCTGCGGTTCAAAATATAGTAAATTCATGTCATCGTTCAAATTTAGACGTTGCAGATGTTGTTCTTGAATCTCTTGCATCTGCAAAAGCAATTCTAACAAAAGAAGAGCGTGAAATTGGTGTCGCTATTGTTGATATTGGTGGTGGCACAAGTGACTTAGCAGTTTTTGTGAACGACGCTATTAAGTACACAAGTGAAATTGCACAAGGTGGCGATGATATTACTAAGGATATTGCCTATGGTCTTCGTACTCCTTTAGCTGATGCTGAAAAAATTAAAATTCAACATTCATGTGTTTTACAGGCGGAAATTCGCCCAGATGAATATGTTGAAGTTCCTGGTGTTGGTGGTAGAGCACCTACTAAAGCACCAAAAAGATTACTTGCAGATGTATGCGAATCACGCATGGAAGAAATTTTGCAAGCAATTAAATCTAAATTAGAAGAATCGGGTTATATTAATCAAATTAGGGCAGGTGTTGTGCTTACAGGTGGAACCTCGCTTATTGTTGGCTGTGAAGAACTTGCAGAGCAAATTCTTGAACTTCCAGTGCGTGTAGGTGTACCTTACAATGTTGGTGGCTTGAAAGATTCAGTTAATAACCCTAAATTTGCAACTGCAGTTGGATTATTACGATACGGGGCAGAGCAAGAAAGTTCTGGGCAAAAAACAATGCTTGGTAACGAAGAAGGTCAGGGTATGTTCGAGCAGTTATTTGCTCGTATGAAGAAATGGTTTAGTGAAATAGTGTAAACTATTTTGGAAATATATTAAAAAACTCGGGGGAGTATTTTTATGGAATTTATTTTAGATGACATTCAACAAAATGTGGCTGGTGCAAAAATTCGTGTTTTCGGTGTTGGCGGCGGCGGCGGTAATGCTGTTGAAACTATGGTTGAAAAAGGCGTAAGAAATGTTGAATTTGTAGTGGCAAATACCGATATTCAAGCGTTATCAAAATCTAAAACAGATTTAAAAATTCAACTTGGTAAATCACTTACACGTGGTTTAGGTGCTGGTGCAATTCCTGAAGTAGGTAAAAAAGCAGCAGAAGAAAGCCTTGAAGAAATTCGTGAAGCTATTGGTGATGCGGATATGGTTTTCGTAACTGCTGGTATGGGCGGCGGTACTGGTACTGGTGCTGCACCTGTAATTGCTAAAGTTGCTAAAGAAAAAAATGCAGTTACTGTTGGTGTTGTTACACGTCCATTTATGTTTGAAGGGCCAAAACGTTCACGCCTTGCTGAACAAGGAATTAAAGAACTTTCTGAAAATGTAGATAGTTTAATTGTTATCCCTAACAACCGTTTATTGAACAGTGGTTCAAAATCTGCTAAAGCTAAAGAAATGTTTGTTAAAACTGATGAAGTTTTATGTGATGCTGTTCGTGGTATTACTCAGCTAATTGCTTCTGAGGGTATAATCAATACTGACTTTGCCGATGTAAAAACTGTAATGAGCGAAAAAGGTATGGCTCTTATGGGTATTGGTAGAGCAAGCGGTGAAGAAAGAGCTATTGAAGCGGCTAAAGCGGCTATTTCAAGCCCATTACTTGAAAATGTTTCTGTACAAGGGGCTCGTGGTATTATTGTAAACGTTGTAGCTAATGAAGATGTTCTTATGGAAGAATTTTACCAAGCTACTGAATATATTACTAAAATTGTTGATCCTAATGCTACTATCGTAGTTGGTCTTGATTATGATGAAAATGCAGGCGATGAGTTCTCTGTAACAGTTATTGCAACTGGTTTAGAGCAAACCCCTGTATTAGTTCCAACTGGTGTACAACCAGCTAAAGCTCAAGAAATTAAAAGCGAAACTGTTGTAAAACAACAAGATTCACGCGTGCAGTCATCACTTGCACCTCGTAATTCTGATAGCGACTGGGAACCTGCGTATGCAAGAAGACAAAAAGCTCAGCATATTCCTGGTAACGATCGTTTTGTTTTCGCTGATGATGATAATGAAACTCAGCTACCTGCGTTTATTACAAAACTTGCTAACTAGGATTTGTTTCTAAATTAATTCTTTTGAGTGTATTTTTTATAGAAATTAGGCTTCGTCAAAAGTTTTTTTCTTTCGGTCATTTATGTTTAGATAAACTCGCTCAAGAAAAAAACTTAGTTCCTAGCCAAAAAACAAAAGCTTTTTACTTAGAAATACACCCTAAAAAACTTAAATTAAATTTAAGTATCTTTCTCTTGTTTCCCCCATTTAGGGAAAGTTAAATGAAACTACAAAAAAAGGACTATATAGTCCTTTTTTTGTTTTAAATTAAAGTTACATTAAATCAAGCCTGTGCAATATTTTGTACAGAAATTTACTTGACATTTTTCATTTTACCGCCAATATACATGGAAAGAATTAATATGAGGTGTATAAATGGCTTTAAGTATTGGAATAGTAGGCTTACCAAATGTTGGTAAATCAACTTTGTTTAACGCTCTTACAAAGGCACAAAACGCACAAGCTGCCAACTATCCTTTTTGTACAATTGAACCAAATAAGGCAACTGTACCTGTACCAGATGACCGTTTACAAGTTCTGGTTGATTTAGTAAAATCTCAGAAAACCATCAACGCTACAGTTGATTTTATTGATATTGCAGGTTTAGTACGTGGTGCAAGTAAAGGTGAAGGTTTAGGTAACCAATTTTTAGCCAATATACGTGAAACTTCAGCTATTTTAGAAGTTGTAAGATGTTTTGAAGATGAAAACATAGTGCATGTTGATGGTGCTGTAAACCCATTACGTGATGTTGAAACTATTGAAACTGAACTTATTCTTGCAGATATTCAAACAGTTACTAAAAGACAAGAAAAACTAGCTAGAATGCGTACTGATAAAGACGCTCAAAAATCAGCTGAATTATGCACAAAACTTATTGACTTTCTAAACGAAGGTAAACTAGCAAGCCAATATGCCGTGCCAGATAACGATCATTTCATTGCTGAATGGAATGATATGGCACTTCTTACCAATAAACCATTTATATATTGTGCTAACGTAGATGAAAATTCACTAGCAGAAGATAATGAACATTATCTAGCACTTGCAAAACTTGCAAAAGAACGTAATTCGCAAATAGTAAAAATTTGTGCAAGTATGGAAGAAGAATTGCAAAGCTTAGATGAAGCTGATCAAGCTGAAATGCTTGCTTCTTATGGTGTAGAAGAAAGCGGTTTATTGCGTGTTATTCATACTGGTTATAAAACTTTAGGTTTAGCTTCTTACTTTACAGCTGGCCCTAAAGAAGTGCATGCTTGGACGTTTAAAATTGGGCAAAAAGCACCGCAATGTGCTGCTATAATTCATACAGATTTTGAAAAAGGCTTTATCCGTGCAGAAGTTATAGCCTATGAAGACTATAAAAAGCATGGTTCAGAAGCAGCTTGTAGGGCAAGCGGTACGCTACGCACTGAGGGCAAAGAATATGTTGTGCAAGATGGCGATGTAATGCACTTCTTGTTTAATGTTTAGTTTTGAGATGTGAATGAAAAAACAAGTAGCAGATGTTTTCTTTAGTATAATTTCGCAAAAAAGTATTCTATTTTTTTGTATTACTATAGTATTATCTGCTTGTGCTTCGCGTGAAGAAAATATTCTTGAAGGTGTTTCTAATGATACGCCTCAAAGCACTATCCATGACGATTATTCAGTAGACTTATCAGGTTTTGAAGTACCTAATATTCCAACAGATTTACAAGAAAGGGCAGAAGAAGAAGTAACTGTTTATGATACTTTTCCTTATACCCTTTCTTTTAATATGTATACTCAAGAAGAAATTCTTTCCTTTGTAAAAGCTGAAAGTATTTTGCTTGCCCTAGAAAAGCAAGCACCTAATTCTCGCTTTAGTCTTGATAAAAGAATTGAAGACGAGGTTGAAATTATTAAGGAAATTCTTTATAATTTTGGTTTCTATTCTGCTCAAGTTAATGTGCTTTTAGACGATACGGTGTACCCTTATCATATTGAAATTACAATTATACCTAATACCGCATACACTATTTCTGTAGCTGATATTGTCTATCCAGATAACTTTTCAGACCCACTCTTTACACCCTTCGCTCACTTAGTTGAAAACCCACCTGAATCTTTATTTGACTTAGGCTTACAGAAAAATTCTGTAGCTGAAACGGAAAAGATTTTAACTTCAACAGCACAAATTTCTACTTGGTTTAAAGAACGTGGCTTTCCCTTTGCAAAAGAAGTAAATAGTACCTATTCAGTTTTTCAAAATACTAAAAGCATAGAAGCAAAAATAGACTTCAACCCTGGTGAATTTATTCGTATGGGTAATGTACAAATCTTTGGTAGTACAGCACTAGAAACAGATTTTATTAATAAAATAAAAACTTGGGAATACGGCGAACCTTGGAGTGATTCTGCTATTCAAAAATTCGAGCAAGACTTGCTTTCTTTTGGAATTTTTTCTTATGTAGACGCTAATTCTTCATCAGTTGAACACGATGAAATTAGGGATATTACTTTATTATTGTCCGATGGTCCTACTCGTACTTGGGGTGGTGGTGTGAACTATGACATTACTCGTCAATTAGGTTTACAACTTTTTTGGGAACATCGTAATCTTTTTAATGAAGCTGAAAGTTTCAAGATTGATACTAATTTATGGCTTGATACTCAAGAAGTTAGCTTTGATTTTCGTAAACCAAGTGTTTATAAGAAAAATCATAACTTTGATGTTAACTCTGTTACCCTAGATACAAGCTATGAAATTGTTCATTTTTTTGAAGATTTATCTGTTCTTACAAACACCTACTCAATTAAGGGAGAGCTTGGAAGACTTGTAGGAATTTCTAGCAATGCTGCAACAGTAGACCCAAATACAAGCCGAGTAAGAGAATATGTTTATATTGGTACTCCTATTAAATTCTTTTATGAAAATGGTACACGAACTTTTGAACAGACTAATGGCTATAGCTTAGAATTAGAACTTTCACCTTATTATGGTAAATATATTAAAGAATTTACAACTTTATGGGCTGAAGCAGAAGCAATAAAATATTTTGAAATTATTGATGATAGTCGCTTAATTTTTGCTATGAAAGTTCATGCTGGTGTACTTTCGCATGTTGATGCTACTGATGTTCCGCCTTCTTTACGTTTCTTTTTAGGTGGTGGTAATTCAATTCGCGGTTATGGTTACCAATCAATTGGCCCACAAGATATTGAAGGCGACCCTATAGGTGGTGCATCTTTTATTGAGGGGTCAGCAGAACTTAGGTTGAAAATTACAGAAAGTGTAAGCCTTGTGCCATTTTTTGATATGGGTAACCTTTTTGATAGCATAACCTTTAGTAATGTTACGTTTAAATACTCTACTGGCTTAGGCATACGTGTAGTCACCCCAATTGGGCCATTACGTTTTGATGCAGCAATTCCAATAAAAGACGACACAAAAGACTATAAAGACTTTCAATTATATGTAAGTATTGGACAAAGTTTCTAATAGTGCTTATTATATTATTATTAAGTTTATAATATCAAGTAGAGTTTTAAATGTTCAAGAAAATATTTCATATACACGTTGAATTATTGTGGAAATTATTCTTCTTTCTTCCTATACAACTGAAATATCTTTTTTCAAATGTTATAGGGGGCTTACTTTATTTAATTGAAATACTGCTACTTCTTTCTGCTCTTTTATTAGGTTCATTATATGTGTATTTAGGTACTTCGCACGCAACGCAAACTATTACAAAAATTATTCAAGAAACTCTTACTTTAGTTGAAAAAAATTCAGATTACAAAATTAATCTTGGGCTTCTTTCGCTAGAAAAAGGCATTCTAATAGAAGATTTAGTCATTGAAGACTTAGAGGGTGTATGGCTAGAATTTGGTAAAATTTATGTAGACATTGAATTGCCTGATTTAGCGTATGCTTTTACAAAACTTACTATTGATAATATTATTGTGGAAGATGCAAGCTATTATCGTTTACCTAATCCAAATAAGCCTGTTGAACGAACACCACTTGGTGTTGAGGGCATGCTTATTCCTAAAGGTGTGCTTCCTTTTCCACTTGGCGAAATTGAAATTTCATCTTTATCACTTAGAAATGTTTTTGTTGGTGCAGAAGGTATGAACCTTGAAGATTTTGACATTAATCTATATGCAAATGTCGAAGCCGACGCACTTATTCAGCGAGATTTAGCAACGTTTAATGTAAAACTTATAGAAGAAGGTACTACTGTAGAAGGTATTGTAGAATACCGCTCGCATGAATTTTTCCTTGATGTTGATATTGTAGATACCAAGTGGGCTGAAGAATTTCCTAAGTTAGAACGTATTGAGGGCGATGTAAGTGGCTTCGTGCGTGCTAGTGAATTTCCACCAAGCCCAGAAAGACCGCTTGTTGTTGATTTAGAAGGTTCACTAGATATTGACGGTATTTTTTGGGCAAATAAAAAAGATATGTCTGCTGATGTAGGTTTTCGTTTTACCTACGATAGAACGTATGTAGCCGCTGAAAATGCAACTTTTAAAGACGGCAATATAGAAATTTTTGTACCATACTTTGCCGCAAATACATGGACTTTTGAATATGTTGCCTCACGTGCAGAGGTTACAATTCAAGATATTAATACTATAGTTCCAGCTATGTATGGCTCTTTTGAGGGCGATGTGAGTTTTGCTGGTAATTTTAGAGAAATGGCTTTGAATTTTGACTTTTTCTCGCCTAAAATTCACTTTGGCTCTACCGATTTTGAACTTTTCTCTCTACACAATTCTCATGCAGAAGCTACTACTATTATTGATATTCTTGAACTAAACCAAGATATTAAATGGGCTGGTATTGCTACAGCTCAGGCTAAATTTCATGCAGAAGAATTAAGTCTTTTAGGTGAAAAGGTAGAAACCGAGGTTGATGCAACAAGCCAAATTATTTTAGATAGATATCACTTTTATTTTCAAGATAGCCAAATTGATATTCTTGATGCAAGTGCAAGCTCGAAAGAACTTGTATGGGAGTATGATTATTGGGTGAGTGATACCTTCCCAAAACTTGAAGGTATAGTTGATTTTTCAGTAAAAAGCTTAAACTTTTTGGAAAGTAATTTTCCAATTACAGGTAAGGCTGCTGGTTCAGTAGAGCTTAAAGGTAAAGAAAAACAAGTAATGACTCTTAATGCGGACATTGATAACTACCGCATGCCAGGCCTAATGATTGATTCAGTTAATATAAATGCAGATATTACGAATACCGATTTAATTATTGAAGGTTTAGTTCCAAATATTGAAGGTAAAGTAACAACTTCATATCTTGATTTATACGATATTAATATCAATACTGTTGAAAATATGGCTTATAATAAGGTGGAATTTGATTTAAATTATGCCGACTTTGTTATGGAGATGAAAGCACAAACTTTTGGAAATTTAATTGGTACCTCAAGCTTTACTTATTATCCATTAGAATCAGAAATTCATGTTAATTCACTTGTGGCTAACTATACTGAACTTGCTTTTGGTGTACAGCTTACGAATAAAGTAAAAGTAAATTTTGCAAACTATTTTCAAGTATCACCACTTGAAGTTAACTTAGCTGGTAAAGGGCTTAGAGGACAAATAAAAGGCGAAGCCTCCTTTAATGAAAATAACTTTAAGCTCTCTAGTTATATTAATATGCCTTTAGAAATGTTACAACCATACCTAGACCTCGATACGGGTAGGCTTGAACTTGACCTAGACTTTGCAGGCGACTATATAAACCCCTCTGGTAACCTTGCCCTTGCCATTAGTCACTATATTCACTTAGATCAAATTTATAACCTAAATTTAGAAGGTGTTTTAAATAATTCTACACTCGATTGGAATATGATTTTTGGTCAAGAAAATGAACCTGTAACCGCTCAAGGTTTATTGCCGCTACAATTCAATCCATACCCAAGTTTAAATAAAAATGAAAGAATTAGAGCCCAAGCAAAATGGGAAGGCGATATTGGCTTATTATGGAATTTAATTCCACCTTCAGGGCGTGAATTATATGGTAGAGGTATGTTTAATATCAATGTATTAGGCACTTACGATGCACCCCTTGTTACTGGTAAAGCCTTTTTAGCAAATGGTAGGTTTATTGATAATTTATTAAGTTACGAAATTTCAGATATTAATACAGAAGTAAACCTACGTGATTCTAATATTGATATTAAGCTACAAGCAAGAGATGGCTCCGTTGCAACCAAAGAAAACGCTGGCAAAGGCATACTTTTATTAAATGGAACAGCCAATATGAAAGGCAATGACTTTGAACTTGATATTAGAAGTGCATTAAATTCATTTGCCCCTTTACAATTAGATAATATTAGGGTGCTAAAATCTGGTAATATCAACATTACAGGCCTATTATCAGCTCCATTAATTAGCGGAAACTTACATGTAAATGAAGCTGTATATATTTTAGATACCAGTTTTGCAAGCTCTGCAAGCGTTGCCGACCTTGATAATGTTGTCTTTGTAAATGAAATTATTGAAGATATTCCGCTTGAAAAAGAAAGTGGCTTTTCACTAGACATTAAGCCACAGTTCAATATTCAAGCTACAATACCACCTGTATTTAGAGTTATGGGTGCAGGTTTAAATAGCATTTGGCAAGGCGAATTAATGCTTCTTGGTAGTTTAGAAGAACTGCTTTTAGTTGGCACTTTATCACACGCAGACGGCACTTTTGAATTGCTTGGTAAAGAATTTGAGCTTACACGCTCTGCCGTGGTTTTTTCAGGTAATATGACATTGCCAATTTATGACATAACCCTAGAAAGAACTAATGAAGTTATTGATACTATAGCAAAAATTTCAGGCGTAGGACTAGATATTGATGTAGATATAACAAGTAACCCCGTTTTGCCAATAAATGAAATTCTAGCTAGAACCATTTACGCAAAACCACTTTCAGAATTAACTCAATTCGAAGCTATTCAAGTTGCCGCAACAGCAGGGCAACTACTTTCACCTACTCTTGCACAGTTTAATATTTTAGAAGTCACAAGGCGAAACCTTGGCTTAGATATTCGCGTAAATACCAACAACGCAAGCAACGAAAGTGATAATTTCTTTGACGGCGTAGCCGTTGAAGTTGGCGGATATCTAAACGATTCACTATACCTTGGCGTAGAACAAGGTATGGAAGATACAGCTGTACGCCTAGAAATTAAATTGTTCTCAAATATCAACGCAAACGCAAGAATTGGTACAGATACCTCACAAGCAGGTATTTTATGGAAAAATGATTACTAAAATTATATAAAGTTTTCTTTTATATAGCTATTTTTTTTTATGTCTCCGACGGCTTAGGGGCGGTCAAGCCCCTAAGAACCCACGTCA
>CAYJFV010000038.1:8612-10729 GCA_964369275.1 uncultured Desulfovibrionaceae bacterium | reverse complement strand
TGCACTTACTGATTTACCCGTATGGATATTGTTAATTGTTCTTGCAAGAAGCGGAGCAACAGAAACCACTTTGATTTTATCGCACTTTTTGCCTTCTTCTGATAATGGAATAGTATCAGTTACAATTACTTGACTAAAGCAAGATTCAGTAATTCTTTCAATTGCCTTGCCTGAGAAAACAGGGTGAGTTGCACATGCACGCACTTCTGTAGCACCATTATCTAGTAATACACGAGCTGCCGCACACATTGTGCCTGCAGTATCAATCATATCATCAACTAGAATAGCAATTTTCCCTTCAACATCACCAATAACATTAGTAGCTGTAGCTTGGTTTGGCTTATCACGACGTTTATCAACAATAGCGATAGGAGCATCTAAAACTTTTGCAAAAGCACGTGTTCTTTCAACACCACCAGCGTCAGGCGAAACCATTACAACATTTTCTTTGCTGATGTCTTTTAGCATACTAAGTAAAACATGAGTTCCAAAAAGGTTATCAACTGGGCAATTGAAGAAACCTTGAATTTGCCCTGCGTGTAAATCAACGGTAACAACACGGCCTGCACCAGAGTGGCTTATAAAGTCAGCCATAAGTTTTGCTGAAATAGGAGCACGTGGGCTTACCTTACGGTCTTGCCTTGCATAACCAAAGTAAGGAATAACAGCTGTTACCCTGCTTGCACTAGCACGTTTTAATGCATCAAGCATAAGACAAAGCTGTACAAGGTTATGGTTTGCAGGGGCACAAGTTGGGTGAATAATAAAAACATCGCTTTCACGAACACTTGCACCAATTTCGATACGAAGTTCGCCATCGCTGAACTGATCACACATAGTAGGAACAAGATCTGCACTTAGGCATTTGCAAACGTCTTGAGCTAATGCTTGGTTAGCTGTGCCTGTAAGAATCTTCATTTCACCGTACATAGTTGATTCTCGCTATAACCCAAATAAGGGGATAAAGGGGGTAGAAAAAAAATATAAACAAAAGCAAACGCAAAATGCCCGCATAAAGCGGGCATCATTCATTGCATGGCTGGGGCGGAAGGATTCGAACCCGCGAATGACTGGACCAAAACCAGTTGCCTTACCGACTTGGCGACACCCCAACATTATAACTCGATTAGAGAACAAAGTTGCATATCTTCACTGTTTTCAAAAAATGCCTTAGCTTTTTCTGCTTCATCTCTTTTATCAAAAAGAGCAAACATTGAAGAACCACTTCCACTCATAAGAGCTATTTTTGCACCCTGACTTAGCAAACTCTGTTTATATTCACCTAGTTTAGGGAACATTCTAAAGACAGTTTTTTCTAAATCGTTCACAAAAAAATCTTTCTCTATCGGGTAGAGGGAATTTATAGCTTGACTCATTGCAGTTGTCAAGTCTTCCGAGTAATTTTTTTTAATTTTTTTTACAATATTTTGATTTTCTTCTTTAAAAATTTTAAATACTTGTGCTGTATTTACATAAATTCTAGGGCAAAGCAAAAGAAGATAGTTATTTTTTAAGCTAGAAGCATTATATTCTGTTAATATTTCGCCTATTCCCTCTGCTCGCATTGGTTTATTATACAAGAAAAAAGGTACATCTGCCCCAACTTGCACCGCAAGAGGAAGAAGGAAGTTTATTGCTTCTTCACTTTTTTCAACTTCTTCAACTGAACTATAGCCTTTCCACTTCATATACAAATACTTCAAAATAAAAGCACCGTCAGCCGAACCACCGCCAAGCCCTGCACCGTGTGGAATATTTTTTTCTAATTCTACCTTAATATTAGGTGAAAAATCGCTTGCCTTGTTAAATACTGTATATGCTTTTGTTAAAGTATTGCTTTCTAAATCAATTCCAGCAGTATTGCACAAAACTTTAATACCATGTTCAGAGTTTTCACTTACACGCATAGTATCGCATACACTTGGCAAAGGAAAAAACAAACTATCAAGTAAATGATAGCCGTCTTCTCTTCTTCCTATTATATGAAGATTTAAATTAATTTTACATGGGATAAGATATTCCACAAACTACCTCGAACACAAAAAAATATGCATACCCTATTAAAAGTTTTTGAAGGAAGGGGATAGGGAGTTTGAGGGAAAGGGGAAACCTTGTTT
>CAYJFV010000038.1:0-8602 GCA_964369275.1 uncultured Desulfovibrionaceae bacterium | reverse complement strand
TCCCCTTTCCCTCAATAATATAAAAAACTACGCTACAGGATACCTGCCACAGCAGAATTTTCCCTCGGGGCAAGTTTTTGTTCTTTCGCACTTTGCCCCCGCGTTATCGAATATTTCAGGTAGAACTTCACGACAAAGCACAAGCATTTGTTTTGCCACATCGCGAATTTCCCACTGAGCTCTTGTACAACATCTGTGATTAAAGAAGTTGATTAACGAGCGAACATTCATAGTAACAACTATATTAGAAGCAGCCGCTTGCGGAAGTACAAAGCGTGCGTCTTCGTTTGCCTTTGACATATCGCTTGTATTTTCGCTTAGTATTGTTTGCAATTCTTCATAAGCATTTGCTATAGTTTCCATACAAGCATTGAATTTTTCAAGTGCTTCTGGTTTCTTCTCAATACTTGGTGGTGTAATAAACTGAAAATCTTTTCCGCTTACATAGCGTTGGCTTTGTTGTGAAAAAGATGCAAGTCTATGCCTTACAAGCTGATGAGTTAAAGCTCTTGAAACATTACCCAAAGCAAAAGTGAAGTTTACATGTTCAATGGGGCTTTCATGCCCTGATGAAACAACTTTACGAATAAAGTCGGCTTGCTTTTCCTTTGTTATTTTTTCTTCTTCAATATCTTCCCACATATCGCCCGCATAGCCTGCATGATAACACTGCCTAAAAGCAACATATAAAACAGATAAAGGGTCTGGGGTATAGCTTAGAAGTTCAACTCTTGGTTTAATGCTCATTATTATAACTCTTTACCAACATGTTTGATAAGCCTTAGAAGTTGGTTAGTAAAACCAGCTTCGTTATCATACCAAATTACAAGTTTTAGCATTGTTTCGTCCATAACCGCAGTAGACATAGCATCAACAACACCGCCTTGAGTCATACCTGTATAGTCGATAGAAACTAATGGTTCTTCATTGAAGCCCATATTTCCTTTTAGGAAAGTTTCAGAGGCTTCTTTAAGAATTGCATTTACTTCTTCCGCTGTTACTTTCTTTTCAAGTTCAGCAGTTAAATCAACTAATGATACGTTTGGTACTGGCACACGAATAGCAGAACCATCAATTTTACCTTTAAGTTTTGGGTACACCAAACCAGTAGCTTTAGCCGCCCCTGTTGTTGTTGGTATCATGCTCATAGCACAAGCACGCGAACGGCGTGGGTCTTTATGAGAACCATCAAGTATACGCTGACTCATAGTATATGAGTGAATAGTTGTCATTAAAGCATGTTTAATGCCAAAACATTCGTTAATAACTTTTGCAGCTGGTGCTAAACAGTTAGTTGTACATGAAGCGGCTGAAATAACATCATGTTTAGCCGCGTCATAATCGTCTTGGTTTACACCCATTACAATAGTTACATCTGCATTTTTTGCAGGAGCCGACATTATAACTTTTTTCGCACCTTGTTCTAAGTGCTTTGCTAAAGCATCTCTGTCTTTAATAGTACCTGTAGATTCAACTGCAATATCAATATTATAGTCACGCCATAGCCAAGAACTTGTTGCTTCTCTTGTTACTGGGCAATGCTTACCATTGATAATTAAACCATCATCAGTGAAGCCTACTTCAAAATCTGCTTTACCATGCACAGAGTCATACTTCAAAAGACGAGCTAAATCTTCATTTGTTGCTCTTGCATTAATTACTAATTCAATATCTTTTTCATGAGCTAGAAGACGTGTTAGGTAACGCCCTATACGCCCAAAACCATTTAATCCTATACGTAGAGCCATAAATATACTCCCATTCTTTATTTAGAAAGATTTTAGCACATTCGTGCATAAAATCCTCGCTTGCAATTTGTGTCAAAATTGCTTCACTCGCTAAAGTCTTTTATGCTAAAAGCATACTATTTTAAATACTATGCTTTTCCACTACAGCCAAGTACATTTTTGATTTTTCTTTGTACCATGTTCTTTACAGCTTCACGAGCTGGTTTTAGGTAACCGCGTGGGTCAAATTCAGCAGGATTTTCTGTTAAGAATTTACGAATATGTCCTGTCATTGCAAGGCGGATATCAGAGTCGATGTTAATTTTACAAACAGCCATTGAAGCCGCTTGTCTTAACATATCTTCAGGAATACCACGTGCAGAACCTAGCTTACCACCATATTGATTTACCATTTCAACAAATTCAGGTGGAACAGAAGAAGCACCATGCAATACTATTGGGTAGTTTGGCATTAAAGTACCAATTTTTTCTAAAATATCAAAACGAAGTTGAGGAATAGTATCACCACTAAATTTATACGCACCATGACTTGTACCAATAGCAATAGCTAAAGAATCGCAACCAGTACGTTCTACAAATTCAACAGCTTGGTCAGGGTCAGTGTAAATATGAGTATCACTTTTTACATCTTCTTCAACACCAGCTAAACGCCCAAGTTCTGCCTCAACAAAAACCCCGCGTTCATGTGCATATTCAACAACTTTTTTAGTAACAGCAATATTTTCTTCAAATGAATGGTGCGAGCCATCAATCATTACAGAAGTAAAACCGCCGTCAATACAAGCTTTACAAAGTTCAAAATCAGGCCCGTGGTCTAAATGAAGAGCTACAGGAATATCCGCATCCTCTAAAGCAGCTTCTACTAACTTCATAATATAGTTTTGCCCTGCATATTTTCTAGCACCAGCTGAAACTTGTAAAATGATAGGAGCTTTTTCTTCCGCCCCTGCCATCATAATACCTTGCACAATTTCCATATTATTTACGTTAAATGCACCTACTGCATACCCTTCTTTGTATGCACGTTCAAACATCGCCTTTGGTCCGACTAATGGCATAGGTTACTCCTTGAAAAAGTGATTTAATTATTTTGTTTAACCGTGATTATTATGCAATATTCTTTAAAATTAAGCAATAAGATTTTATCATTGTTTTGCTGAAAATAAAGCCTATAGTAATAATACATAAAATTAACTTGACTTAAGTTCGATATCGAACTATTAATTCTTTAACACTTATTTTCTACTCGGAGGCAATATGTCTACAATTCAATTTACTTCTTTAGCAAGTCAAAAACTTATTAAACGCGATGAAGATTTAACTCCACAATTTCTTCAGTTAGCCGACAATGTCTATACTGCCGTAAATTATAGCGTTTCATGCGTAAGCATGATTGAAACAGAAAACGGTATCATTATTATAGATGCGGGGCAAGACCCTGCAGATTGTTATGCTATAAATGATGAATTTAGAAAAATAACTCAAAAACCTCTTCTTGCAGTAATATATACGCACGGACACCCAGACCATACTATGGGTACACCAGCTTTTCTACCAAATGGCAATAACGATGATAAAAAAGTACAAATTTGGGCAAGAGATAATTTCAATGCTGAAAACAGACAATTCGCCATGCTCGCCCAAATTTTTCAAGCTCGTGGTTCAAGACAAGGCGGTTTCTTGCTTCCAAAAGAACTAAGAATAAATAACGGCATTGCTCCTGTTCGCTTCCCTAAAGCTGGTGGTTTTAACGCAAAAGCTGAAATGGTTCGCCCTACCAACACTTTTTCAGAAGATATTCATATTTTAAATATCGACGGCGTAGAACTAGAACTACACAAAGCAACTGGTGAAACAGCCGACCAAATTTTTGTATGGTATAAAGACAAACAAGTTTTATTTTCTGGCGATAACTTATACCGTTCATTCCCTAATTTATATGCTGTTCGTGGTTCAGGCTACCGTGATGTGCGTGAATGGATAGAATCAATTAATAAAATGATTAACCTAAATCCTCAAAAAATCGTTCTAGGGCATACACTTCCTTGCACAAGCCAAGAAGAAAGCATGCAAGTAATGACAGATATTCGCGATGCCATTAAATTTGTATACGATAAAACCATTGAAGGCATGAACAATGGGCTAACCATGGACGAAATTGGCGAATATGTGCAACTTCCTACAGAATTAGCAAATAAAGATTATTTGGGCGAATATTATGGAAATGTTGCATGGTCAGCTAAAGCAATTTTTGCAGGGCATTTAGGCTGGTTCGACGGAAACGCAAGAACCCTTATGCCACTAAAATTAGTAGATGAAGCACAAAGAATGGCTGACTTAGTAGGTGGTAAAGATGCTTTGCTTGAAAAAGCAAAAGAAGCCTTAGCAAAAAATACTTTAGAAGATGCAAAATGGGCAGCTCAATTATCCGATTATTGCCTTTACTTAGGTATGCCCGCAGAAAATATTAAGGCTGATGCCCTTGATATTATGGCAGAGCAACAACTAACAGCAACAGGCAGAAACTACATATTCACCCAAGCTATACAGTTACGTAACAAAGCACAATCAAACAAATAATTCAAATATAAAGTGAAGACTATCATGGAAGAAGCAAGAAAAGAAATATTAAAACAACTAGATACCTACATTCAAGCCGCAATTCAAGCGGATTCAAAACTTGCTGAAAAATGTTGGCATACAGGCGAAAGAAGCACCTTCATTCACCCACGCGGGCATGAAAAAGGTTTTGAAGAAGTAAAAAGCTTTTTCAGTGTAACAATGGGCGAGTTTTTTTCTAAAAGAGATTTACAAATAACTAGTGAACCAACAATAAACTTTTTTGGAAACGATACAGCCGTACTTGAATTTTACTGGCACTTTACCGCAACAATGAGTGATGATGGTTCAGAACTAAGTTCTGGCGGGCGTGAAACACAAGTGTTCTATAAATTCCCAGAAGAAGGTTGGAAAATTGTGCATGTTCACTATTCAAATATGCCAGTAACAGGGCGTGGTGAAGGTTTCTAAACAAGTTTTACACAAACATTTCAAAGACCTTAACTTTTTCTATAAGTTAAGGTCTTTCTTTTTTTTAAATATCATTATATAAACTACATATCGAATATGACAAAAATTATACAATTTGTAATTTTATTCTATAATCAAGAAATAGTTATTTTTTCTATTCAGTTTAACAACTGCTTAGCTTGATATTTGTTTTTAAAAACACTCTAATATAAAATAATGTTAGATTGACAAATAAATGCCTTATGCTAATTTATTAATAGGTGGGAAAATGTATGAGCACAATTAGAAAAAGTCTTTTGCAATCGCTATTCTCAGGCTTCAATATGCGACGCTGGAATGATAAACTTCGTACAACTGAATTGTATGAAATAGATAAGCAAGCCCACAAAATGATTATAGCCTTTCTTCTATGTAATGTAGTAAAAACTGAAAGTGAAGAACAAAAAACAGCTCTCTTGCATGATGTTATAGAGGGTGCATTATTCGACTATTTTTATAGATTAGTCACAACCGATTTAAAACCTCCTTTATTTTATAAAATCAAAGAAAACAGTTCACACTATTCTAAGCTAACAAATTATGTAGAAAAAGCATTAGAGCCAATATTAAAATCTTTCAACCCTGAGTTTTTTCAAAGGTTTTCTGATTACCACAATAACAAAACCTCGTATTCTCACAAACTTACCGAGAAAATTTTACAAGCTTCACATCTTTACGCGTCGCAATGGGAATTTAACCTTATAAAAGACATAAACTCTTTTGATAGCGAAATTTCAAAAATTGAAAAAGACTTTGAAGACAAACTTGCTATTCTTGCTAAAGAAGAGGGTTTAGAAGAATTAGCAAACATCTTAGACAAAGAACACCCATTAGGTAATTTTGCTAGTTTCTGTGGGCAATTACGCTTTCAAGTGCGTTGGTCGCAAGAGCCACGCCTACCCCTAACAACAGTGTTAGGACACATGTTCTTTGTTGGTGCAGCGGCATACCTTGTAAGCATTGATATTAATGCCTGTAAGGTACGAAAAGTAAACAACTTCTTTTGTGGCCTATTCCACGACTTACCCGAACTTCTAACACGAGATATAATTTCGCCCGTAAAAAATTCTTCCGAACAGCTACCTGACTTTATCAAACAATATGAAAACGACGAACTAAACGAACGTATTTTCCACCCACTTGAAAATGCTGGCTATAAGGGCATTACAAAAGCTCTTATGTATGTACTTGGACACGATATTAACGGAGAATTTAAGTCTTGTTATGTACATGAAAATAACATTATAAAATGTAGCCCTGAAGAATTACACACAAAGTTTAACGCAGATTGCTATAACCCAAAAGATGGTGAGCTTATAAAATCATGTGATGCACTAGGTGCATACATGGAAGCACAAGCATCTATAAAGCATGGTATTAGCTCTGCACAATTGATTGAGGCCTCTGTCCGTTTGCGTAATGACATACTAAATCCCCTACCTGATGTTATCAATTTCAAAGCCATTTTAGCTGATTTTGATTAACCCCATTGTTTATTAAAGGATTTTTTTACTATGACACAATCACTCACCCTAAATGATCACGCGTGTATTAGCTTAATAGGTATGCCAGGTGTTGGCAAAACTTCAACAGGTTCTCAACTAGCACAATTGTTTTCCTTTGTTCACCTAGATACAGATTATATTATTGAATCTATTTACGGCGTGGAATTGCAAACAATAGCAGATAATCTAACTAAAAATGAATTTCTTGACCTTGAAAGTGAAGTTCTTGAAAAATTGTATGTAAAAAAAGCTCTTCTTTCAACTGGCGGTTCAGTTGTTTACAGAGATTTAGGAATGCATAAACTTAAAAGTCTTGGCCCTTGCATTTTTCTAAAAGCCAACCTTGATTTAATTCTTGAACGTATTGCCCTAAACCCTGATAGAGGGCTAGCAATTGCCCCAGGGCAAACCATTGAAGATTTATACAATGAACGTATGGAACTTTATTCTAGGTATGCAGACTATACTATAGAAGTTACCCGTGATAAAAATGTGCAAGAAGTAGCAGAAGAGATTTACTCTTTATTTCAATAAGTCAACTATAAACATAATAACATAAAGGACGTTCATGCCCCAAATACCTTTAACCTCTCGCTTTGTCTTAGCATTTGCACGTTTAGAGCCATCAGGGCTTGCCCCTTTTGCTCCTGGTACATTCGGTTCATTCTTTGCCTTAGTGCTTGCTCCATTCTTGTTTTTAGTTCAACCTTTATGGATGCGTTGCATTTCTTTGACAACTCTCTTCTTTTTGGGTGCATGGGCATCTACCATTGCTGAAAAACTTCTTAATAAGACAGATCCCTCTGAAATCGTTATCGATGAATTAGTAGGACTTTGGATTGTACTCCTTCCACTCTCTTTTACAATGCAGTCCTTTAGGGATTTGTCTTTTTATATTTATCTTGCCTTAGCTTTTGGCTTTTTTAGGTTATTTGATATTCTAAAACCTTTTCCTGTTTCCACAATGGAGCATGCTTTTAAAAGTGGCTATGGCATAATGCTTGATGATGTTGTGGCAGGAATTTACGCTCTTATTTGTGTTAGCATTGTTCGCTATTTCTTTTTATAATTTACTTATTCTATGAAATATTTATCAATTGATTTTGGGCTAAAACGTGTAGGAATTGCATATTCTTCTAAAGACGAATTGCACACTTTTCCACTATGCACTTACGAAAGAACCACGCGTGATGCCTTATTTGAATTTATTTTGCAAACAGCAGAAAATGAAGAGATTGAAGCCTTTGTTATAGGTTTACCCTTTGCCCTTGATGGCAGCGACACATTAACAACTTCACAAGCTAGAAATTTTGCAAACTCTTTAAAAAGACGTACTCGCCTACCTATATATTTAATTGATGAAACACTAAGCTCTTTCGAGGCAGAAGAAGCAATTGCACACCTAAACCAAAAAGAGCAAAAAAAAGTTATTGACCAAGTAGCCGCTATGCGTATACTTTCATCTTTTCTAAACCATAATAATAAACAGTCGCTAAGACTATAAACCTTTAAGATTTTACTATGAAAAAGAAAATAATTTATACCTTAGTTGCCCTTGCTCTTGTTGTAGCATGCAGTGGTATTTTTGCACTTATAACTGCAAACAATTTCCTTTCTAAAGGTGCTACAACTCAAGAAAATGCAAATAATGTTGTTATTGAAATTGCACCAGGTTCTGGTTTATCAACCGTTGCAAAAAAACTTTATGATGCAAAAGTTATTTCTAATGAGCTTTTCTTTAAATTATATGTAAAATATGAGAAAAAAGAATCTGGCTTACAGGCTGGTACTTTAGAGTTTAATACTGCATGGAAGCCCGAAGAAGTTTTAAATCACCTCATGTTTGGTAAGTCTATTGCTAAACCACTAGAAATTCCAGAGGGTTTACCTTGGTGGAAAGTTGGGCGTATTTTAGAAAAAGCTGGTTTAGTAAATTATGAAGACTTTAAGGCTGTAATACATGATCCTGAATTTTTAGCAAAACACCATATTCCTTTTGATAGTGCAGAGGGCTTTTTATACCCTGAAACTTACCAATTTGTGAAACCTTATGAACTGAACAAAGAAAGTGCCGAAGTTATTGTTGACAAAATGATTAACCATTTTTGGGACGAAACAAAACCACTTTGGGCTAAGATTGATAACAACGAATACCCCTCAGCAAGTATTATTAGAAATTACTTAATTCTTGCTTCAATTGTAGATAAAGAAACTGGCATGTCGGACGAAAAAGCACGTGTAGCAGGGGTATACACTAATCGTTTGCGTACAAATATGCGT
>CAYJFV010000037.1:0-10750 GCA_964369275.1 uncultured Desulfovibrionaceae bacterium | reverse complement strand
CGGGGCTGATATCCTTCGCTTATGGGTTTCTTCTTCTGACTATAGAGAAGATATTAGAATTTCAGATGAAATTTTAGCGCGTCTAACAGAAGCGTACCGTCGTATACGTAACACTTCACGCTATCTACTTGGTAGTATTGATGATTTTACACTAGAAGCAAAAATTCCTGTAGAAAAACTGCTTCCTGTTGATAGATATATGCTAGATGTTGTAACTAGAGTGCACACATCTATTCAAGAAGCGTATGAAAAATATGAATTTCATAAGGTTTACCACACACTAAATGGGCTTTGTATTACCGAACTTTCTTCTTTCTATTTAGACGGTTTGAAAGATAGGCTATATGCTTCGCTTCCAAATTCATTAGAACGCCGTTCAGCTCAAACAGTATTATTTGAAGTATTGCAAATGATTATACGTGATATGGCACCTGTTCTTTCTTTTACAGCAGAAGAAATTCAAAAATTCTTACCAGAGGCGTTAAAACCTGAGGTATCAACTGTTTTTGCTTTAGCTGAGTATGAAAATGCTCCTCTTTTAGCAGACAGTGAAATAGCAGAATGGGAAGAAATTTTAGCATTACGTGCCGAAATTACTAAAGCTATTGAACCAATGCGTAAAGAAGGCGTAATTGGTCATTCGCTTGATACTAAAGTAACAGTTTTTGCACCGCAAAAATTAATTGATATTATTACAAATAAAGCAATTGATATGCGTGAAATTTGTATTGTTTCACAATTCGCTTTAGAAAGTTTTGCTAATAAACCAGCAAACTTAGAAGCATGTACTGACGAATTAGCTGTTTTAGTTGATAAAGCTAAAGGTGAAAAGTGTGAGCGTTGCTGGATTTATAGTGAAGAAATTGGCACAGATAGTAATTATCCAACACTTTGCCCTCGTTGTAGTAATGTTATGGGGAGCTTAAACGCAAATGCCTAATCAAAATGACGGTATACAAGTAAAAGAAGTAACAAAAGATAATAGATACAAGCTGTTACTTGCATGGGCTTTTGTATGTCTTGTGCTTGACCAGTTGACAAAAATTATCATTATGAATACACTTGATCTACATTCAAGTATTCCTGTAATAAAAAACTTTTTTAATATAGTTCATGTAAAAAACTATGGAGCAGCCTTTGGTTTTTTAAATAATTCGCAAACCGATTGGCAATTCTACTTTTTTGCAGCGGCAACTGTAATTGCTGTAGTAATGATATTTTATATGGCAAAAACCAATAAATATAACAAGTTATTGTTTATATCATTAGGTGTATTGCTTGGTGGTGCTATTGGTAACTTTATTGATAGGTTGCTATTTAGAGCCGTTACAGATTTTCTTGATTTTCAAATAGGTTCAATGCATTGGCCAGCATTTAATATTGCTGATATTGGTGTTACTCTTGGTGCTTTTGGGGCAATAATTTTAATATTTATTGCTGATCAAAAAGAAAAAAAGTTAAAATAATAACTCAATTTTATAGGTCAATACATGTCTTTATTTCAATTAGAATTGTGGCAAATTGCATTATTATTTAGTCCTTTACTATTTATTTTTTGGACTTTGGTAAGCATACAATCACGCAATTTTCCAAGTGTTCAAGAAAAGTATTACTGGTTAGTTTTTTGTTCACTTGTGCCAATTGTGGGAAGTTTAATATATATTATTTTTGGAATTAAACGTTCAAGTAAAATTAACAAATAAATTGTAGGATTTAATATGAAAATTAGCTTAGCAGGTGTAAAGTCTTTTTCTTTAGTTTTGCCAGTTTTATTGCTTTCAGGTTGTGTTATGCAACAGCAACAACAACCTGATAATGTAGCTCTTTTGCAAGCACAAATTCAAACTCAAAATCAAACAATTGAAGATTTAAATAGCCAGCTTGCAAGCGTGCAACCAGCACAGGCTGACGCATGGCTGCAATTGCAAGCTTTAAGACAAGAAATTGCACTTTTACGCGGAAATATTAATGATATCGAATTAAAATTGGCTAACTATGAAGGGCTTGAAAATGTTGATGAAGAAATTGCAAAGCACGATAGAGCTTTACGCCTTGCAGAAGCTCAACTTGCTTTAGAATTACAACTTGATGAGCCTGTAAGTAAAGATGATGCAGGTAATATTTTGCCTGTTACAAGTTCAAGCACAGCCCTAGCTAGCCTAGTTTCAGAGGCTAATAAAGAAATTACACAACAAGCACAGCCACAGCCAACACCTGCACAAACAGTTGCAGATAAAGAAACCTCTCAAGCTTTGTATGATAGCGGAATTAAAGCTTTTAATGATAGAAAATATGAACAAGCAGTAAATGCCTTTACCGACTTTGCAAATATTTACCCAACAAATTCACTTGTTTCAAATTCCTATTTTTGGCAAGGCGAATCTTACTATCAGCTAAAAGATTATGCCTCAGCAGCCCTTGCGTATGAAGTTGTAATTTCAAAGTATCCTAAAAGTAATAAAGCCCCTTCAGCGTACTTAAAGCAAGGTTTATGCTTTAAAGCTTTGAATAAACCAGATGCGGCAAAAGAAAGGTATAATCAATTAATCGAAACATATCCTAAAGCTCCAGAAGCAACTAGAGCAAAACAATTACTTCAAGCTTTATAAGGAACTAAAATGACTAACTATCCACATGTAAATAATGTACATTTATTGTTTGATTCTTCAATTACGCAAGAAGCAATAGTATGTAAGGCGGCAAAGAAATTTGATATTGAATTTAGTATTACAAAAGCAAGTATTTCAACAAAATGCGAAGGCTATATGGTGCTTGATTTACGCGGTTCAAAAGAAGCTTGTGACCAAGCAATGCAATTTTGGAGCGATAATGGCGTAGTTGTTTCTTTAGTAGCACAACGTATTTGGCATGATGAAAACAGTTGTATGGATTGCGGTGCATGCACTGCTTTATGCCCAACGAACGCTCTTGTAATGGATTCAAGCAATCATCTTGTTTTTGATAAAGCAAAATGTGTTGTATGCTTAAGTTGTACCAATATATGCCCAGTGCATGCTTTAAAATCTGATATTGATTTAGTTGATTCTATAGCATAATTTTTCTTTTAATATTGTAATCAGTATTGAGGTGTGGCAATGATGAAGCTTTTTAGTTCAAGGTTTCCAATAATTCTTGCTTCTAGTTCGCCACGTAGGCAAGCATATTTGAAAGAGTTAGGTTTATCTTTTACTGTTTTAGTGCCTAAAACAGATGAAATAATTGATAATTCTAAAACTCCAGCTCAAAACGCACAAAGCATTGCAAGCCAAAAAGCTAATGCAATTTTAAAAGACTATGCTAATGAATGTTCAAATGCTCTAATTATTGCGGCGGATACTGTAGTTGTATTGGATACAAGAAATTATTCTTCTGATACTCGCTATATTCCTTCGTTTCAAAATGAAAGCTACTTTCAAGGCGATATGCAGCTTGATAAAGTAAATAAAACTTTAGACGTAGAAGAACCTAAAGGCTTTTTAGATAATAAGCATTTTGAAATATTAGGAAAACCCCAAAATACAGAAGAAGCTTTTCTAATGCTAAAAAAGCTAAATGGGCAAAAACACCAAGTAATAACAGCTGTTTCAATTATTTTACCTGATAAAGAAGAAGTTACTTGCTATGATACAACCGATGTCTATTTTCAGCATTTTACTGATTCAGTTTTACAACGCTATGCAAACTCTGGCGAGGGCTTAGATAAAGCTGGCTCTTACGCTATTCAAGAAAAAGGTGGCTTTTTAGTAGAAAGAATTGAAGGGGCTTTATCTACAGTAGTGGGTCTTCCCGTTCATAAACTTTTACATTACCTTATAGAAAGAAATATTGTGCTATAAGAATTTAGCAAATATGCTATAAATATAAAAATAAAAAAGCACTTTCTAAAATCCAGAAAGTGCTTTTTTATTTTTCTTTGCAAATTATTGAGGAAGTAACAATAAATTGAAAGCAGTAAACTAAAATAGAAATATACAAAATAACAGGCGGGGGATTCCCATTGCTTTGTTAAATATATATTAGCAAATATAATAAAAATGTCAAGTATGAATTTAGCAAATTTGCTATAATTTATTTTGTTGTTATTATAATACCTTAGAATTACATTTTCTGTTTTTCTTATTGATGATATGTTTTAATTTTTTTTTTGTCTCCGACGGCTAAAGGGACTAAGCCCCTTTAGAATCCCTAATGCAAAAATATCAAAAACGGATTTATGCCGAACTACGTTCAGCATAAATCCGTTTATAATATTTTTGGAGTATACTATAAAATTTATTTGTTACATACATTTTCGTGACTAAGGCGATTAATGGAAGTTGGACTAGTAAATGGTAGTAGTGAGCAAAAGGCAATATGTGCAACACTTGCTCTCGCAAGTGAGAAAAGTGTTAAAATCAATTACAAAGCTTTCTCACTTGTGTAACAAGTGCTGAAAATTTTACACTAGAGTAAGTTACCATTTACAAGTCTAACTTCCATTAATCGCCTTAGCCACGAAAATATAAGAAAAGAAAATACTAAGTTTGCAGTAAAGGAAGAGAAAATGCCCTTGAAAAATGCTTGCATTTTTCAAGGGCATTATTGATGACGTGGGTTCTTAGGGGCTTGACCGCCCCTAAGCCCTCGGAGAGAAAAAAATAAAAAAATAAAAAATTTAAATTATGTGAAATAGTGCGTAATAAAAAAAGGACTAGTAATAGTCCTTTCTATTTTTTAGCTTTAGTATGTTTATTACTAGTCAATTAATGTGTTAACCATAGTTTGAGCATCTTCTTTTAGTTTGGCAAAGGTTTTTTCATCAGCAAAGCTTTCCATGTATATTTTGCAAATATTTTCTGTACCTGAGGGGCGGGTGGCAAACCAAGAATTTTGTGTTTCTACTTTGAAACCGCCGAAGGCTTCATTATTGCCGCTTGTTTTTGTGATAATTGCTTCAATGTTTTCATTGCCGGTGGTTGTTGCTTTTACTTGTTCAGGGGTGAATGATTTGAAGGCTGCTCTTATGCTATCAGAGGCGGGCATGTCTATACGCTCGTAAGTAGCTTTTCCATGCTTTTCTTCTAATTTTGCATAATATTCTTGTGGATTTTTACCTGTTTTTGCAAAAATTTCTGCTGAAAGTAGGCAGAGTAAAAGTCCGTCTTTATCGGTTGACCATGCTAAGCCATCTTTTGTTAGAAAAGAAGCTCCTGCACTTTCTTCACAGCCCATAATCAGTTTTTTGTTAAGTAAACCATCAACAAAATATTTAAAGCCAACTGGTACTTCGTAGGTACTATACCCATAGCTTTTCGCAATTCGTTCTAGCATTGAAGAGGTAACTACAGTTTTACCAATAGCGGCACCTTGTTCTAGTAAATGCCTTAGAGTTGGGCGGTTATTTATAAGAAAATCTGTCACAACTGAAAGGTAATGATTTGCTGGTACTAGCCCTAATTTACTTACAATTCCATGCCTGTCGGCGTCGGGGTCAGTGCTAAATGCTATATCAAAATCTTGCTTGTGTTGTAAAAGTCCGCTCATTACATATTTTGAAGAGCAGTCCATTCTAATTTATCCGTCATGGTCTAGGGGAATCATGCTAAAGGTTGGGTCTATTTTATTTGAAATAAGCTTTAAATTTAGTTTGTATTTTTCTGCTATTGGCTCCCAAAAATCTATGCTAGAGCCTCCTAATGGGTCTACACCAATGCATACATTGGAAGAGGAAATGGCTTGCATATCAATAGCTTGGCTAATATCATTCATGTATTCTTCTATATAGTTGTGCATTATAATAAATGGTGAAGATTTTACTTGTGCTTCGCTTGCACGCTTCACTTCTTTATTGTTATTTGCAAGTAATACATTTGCTCTTTGCTCAATTTTTTTTGTAATAGCTGTGTCGGCAGGGCCACCATGAGGCGGATTATATTTAAAGCCTCCGTCCGCTGGTGGATTATGTGAGGGCGTAATTACAATGCCATCGCAAAGGCTAGAATCGTTTGCTGATTTATTTTTGTTTGCATTTAAAATTGCGTGTGAAATTGCTGGGGTAGGGGTGAAGCCATTATTCGGCTGAATGGCAACATGCACATTGTTTGCAACAAGCACTTCAAGGGCTGTTCTAAAAGCAGGTTCAGACAAAGCATGCGTATCTTTACCAAGAAATAATAAACCACAAATATTGGCTTCTTTACGAATATCGCAAACAGCTTGAGTTATTGCAAGAATATGAGCTTCGTTAAATGTGTTTTTGAAAGAAGAACCTCTATGCCCAGAAGTGCCAAACTGCACTAATTGTGCAGAATTAGAAATATCTGGCTTGTTTGTGTAATAGGTGTCAATTACATTGTTTACATCTATAAGATCTTCTTCTAGTGGCAAAGTGCCTGCTCTTTTGTGTAAGGCCATTGTGAACTCCTTGTGAAAACTATATGTAATGTCAGTAACATAAGTTAAATAAATTTTCAAGAATAAAGAAATAGAATGAATGATAATATATAAAAATAGTATGAGGATATAATTAAATTGATTAAAAATTTAACCTATAAAATAAGGTAGATATATAAATTTGTATGAAATTTAAAATAAATATAAAAAACTAGAAGAATTAACTTGATTTTTTTTAAAGGATATATTAGTTTTCTTTTTCTTGAAATTTATTTTTTATGCGAGGGGGTGATATTCATGCCAGGTATTTTTTTAGGTGAAGACGAGTATAATTTTGATATTGCCCTCCGTCGTTTCAAAAAACAAGTAGAAAAAGCAGGTGTTCTTTCAGAAATGAAAAAACGTCAGCACTACGAAAAACCAAGCGTAATGCGTAAAAAGAAAAAAGCAGCAGCTCGCAAACGTTTATTAAAGAAAATGCGTAAAAGCAACATGTCTTAAATGATTATAACCCAGTTCTTTTACTGGGTTATTTTATTTTTATAGCCCTAATTTACATTATAATATGTATTTCTAATACGCCATAGTGTGTTTTTCAATATTTTTAACTCTATTTTCTGTATTATGCAAAGAACATTAAAAGCACTCGAGTTTGACAAAGTTTTAGAATACTTTGCACGTTATTGTATTTCAGATGCAGCTAAGGCGAAAGCTTTAGCTCTAGTTCCTTATTTAACACCTTATGGTAATGCAAATAATTCTTTGTTGGTTCACCTTGAGCTTTTTTCGCAAACAAAAGAATGGCTTAGTGCTAGCCAATTTTCTTTAGCAAGCTACCCTGAACTAGATGGAATACTTAATTATTTAGATACCTCACACCCATTTTTAGACACAGACGGGCTTTGGGCTATTAAAGAAACTTTGCATATTCTAAAGAATATACAAAATTCTATTGAAGAAAAAGCACCACATTGTGCTAATTTAGCTAATTTTATACAAGAACGCCCATTTCCAAACCAAATTTATGAAGATTTATGCCGTTGTATTGGTGATAGTGCCGTTATTAAAGATACCGCTTCACCGCAATTATTGCTTATTCGTAATGAATTGCGTGGGCATAGCCAATTTTGCATGCGTAAAGTAAAAGAAGCCATTGCCGAGCATAATATACTTCACTATATGCAAGATGATTTTATTGCCCTTAGCTCTGATAGATACGTTCTACCGCTAAAAGCTAATTTCAAAGGTCGCTTGCAAGGTATTATTCACCACTATTCAAATACAGGCGAAACAGTATTTTTTGAACCTTTATTCTTGGTGGAAATTAATAATAGAATACAAGAACTTAAGCAAGAAGAACGCGAAGAAGAGCAAAAAATTCTTCAAATGCTTACTTCTTTATTGGTAAGCGATAAAAAATATTTAAGAGATTCTTGGGAGTTGTTGTTAGATATTGATATCTTACAAGCTAAAACTTGCCTTGCAAATGCCTACAATGGGCAATGTTTAGTAATGCAAGAAAATGCTTCTTTTAATTTAGCAAAGGCAAAGCACCCCTTGCTTGCATTAGAAGCGGTTACTCAGAAGAATTTAGAGATTAAACCTTTAGACATTCATCTACGTGAAGCAGAAAAGGTACTAGTTATAAGCGGTGGTAACGCAGGTGGTAAAACAGTTTGTTTAAAAACTGCGGGGCTTATAGTTTTAATGACTCTTACAGGCTTGCCAGTACCAGTTGATGCTATAGCAACTTTGCCAATTATTGAAAGAATACACGCCTTTATTGGTGACGAGCAAAGTTTGAACGAGCATGTTTCTACTTTTACAGGGCAAATTAGGCATTTATCAAATGCGTGGGACGCTTTAGACAGTAATTCGCTTGTTTTACTTGATGAATTTGGTGCAGGCACTGACCCAACGCAAGGTGCGGCTCTTGCTCAAGCGGTTATTGATGGCATACTAGAAAAAGGTTCTTATGCTTTAGCTGCAACACACTTTCCAGCCTTAAAAACCTATGCTTTAACAAATGATAAAGTTCGTGCTGCCTCAGTTTTATTTAATGATAAAACAAAAAAACCTTTGTTTACTTTAGCTTACGATCAAGTAGGTTCAAGTATAGCACTTGATGTTGCCCGTGAACATGGTTTACCTGAAAGCATAATTCATAAAGCACAAAAATATTTGTTGCTTGATGGTGAAGATACTGCAAAAGTGGTGGATACGCTAAATAAGCTTGCTATTGAACGCGAAGAAGAGCTTGAAAAGCTTAGAAAAGAGCAAGAAAAAGCAAATGCAAAAGCTAAGTCATTGCAAGAAAAATTTGAAGTGGAAAGGCAAAAATTGCATGAAGAAGTGCGTGAATTATCACGCGAACTTATGCGTGCATTTAAAGAGGGTAAGGCAACAGCAAAGCAAAGCATGAAAGAAATGGCTAAGCTAAAAGCAAACCTAAGCCCAGCTAACCTTGATAAACCAGCTGAACTAAGCGAGCAAGAAAAGAAAGAACGCCTGCAAACAATAAAAATAGGTGATCTAGTTCTTTATATCCCTTGGGATAAAAAAGTTCTTGTAAAAGAAATAGATAACAAGAATAATAAAATAAAAATAGATTTGAATGGTGTTTCCTTATGGGTACAAATTCAAGATGTTAAATATAATTCTTCAGAAAAAAATGAAAAAAAATCACAAGTAAAAACAGCAAGTTCTACCAAAGAAAGCGTTAAACCGCCAGAAGAAATGACAAGGCAAAGACTTGACATTAGGGGAAAACGTGCTGATTTTGCACTTATGGAATTAGAAGCTTTTCTTGATAAAGCTTTATTAAATTCAACAGATATAGTTGAAGTAGTGCATGGAAAAGGTACAGGGGCTTTGCGAAAATCTGTACATGATTTTTTACGTACTTCACCTATAATTAGCCATTATAACACGGCAAACGAGAATGAAGGCGGTGACGGAATGACACTTGCGTATATTAAGTAATACGCAAAACATTTTATTGAAATTATAAATTAGGAAGAGTGCAGGGCAAAAGTATAAATGAATAGTGCTGAAGCCATACAGATTATTAAATCACGTGTTAATATAGCGGATTATGCACGCCGCTATCTTAACTTGCGTCCTACGGGTGGTAGGTTGCAAGGTCTTTGCCCTTTTCATCAGGAAAAAACCCCTTCTTTTACTGTTAATGAGGAAACTGGTTCATTTTATTGCTTTGGTTGTCAGGCTGGTGGTGATATTTTTGAATTTTCAATGCGTATTAATGGTTATGATTTTAGGGAAGCCTTAGAACATTTTGCAGAAGAATTAGGCATTTCAATTAGCCGTCAAAAATCTAGTGAAGAAAATAGTGCCATAACACAGCAAAGCAAGCAAAAAGTAAATGCTAAAAAAATTCATGCTTTAGCAACTAACCATTATAAGAATAATTTAAAATCTGCTGAAGCAAAATTTTGTAATAGTTATATTGAGGAGCGTGGAATTTCACCAGAAATTATTGAAGCTTTTTCACTTGGGTATAGTAAAGATTCTTGGCATGCACTTTCACAAACCATTACGCAAGCAGGTTTTTCTGAACAAGATGCTATTGCTTGCGGTTTATTATCACAAAGTAAAAATTCAAGCAGGGCTTATGATAGATTTCGTAACCGCTTAATGTTTCCAATTTTTTCACTTACTGGGCAAGTTGTAGCTTTTGGTGGCAGATTTATTCCGCAAAAAGAACCTGTAACAAGCGAAGAGAATAAAAATACTAGCCAAGAAGCAAAATATATTAACAGCTCAGATACAAATATTTACAAAAAAGGCGAGCATTTATACGGCTTATACCAAGCAAGAAAGGCAATGGGGCTAAAGCATTTTGTTTTTCTTACCGAAGGGTATATGGATGTGTTAACCTTGCACCAGTTTGGGCATGAAAACTCTATAGCAGTGCTTGGAACAGCTTTAACAGAAGCTCAAGTAAAGCGTATTTCTGGTTTTTGTAATAAGGTTGAACTTCTTTTTGATGGCGATAATGCAGGAAGAAATGCGGCATTTAAATCTGCACAAATGCTATTGCTTGCAGGCTTAGAATGTAAAGTAGTGCTGTTTCCAGAAAAAGAAGATATTGATAGTCTACTAAGACAAGAAGACGGTGTAAACCTTTTTGCTAGCTTACGCGAGTCGGCAGAAGAAGGCTTATCATATTTAATTCGCTTCAAAAAAGAAAATTCTCTTTTAGAGGCGATAACATGGGCAAAAGAATTTTTGCAAAAGGTGCAACTACCTGAAATTATATCACTATATGCAAGTATTATAGCAGGTGAATTAGGAGTAGACGAAGCCGAAATTCGTCATCAGGTTAGGCAAAAAACGCATTATACAAGCAATTAAGAAG
>CAYJFV010000036.1:0-10755 GCA_964369275.1 uncultured Desulfovibrionaceae bacterium | reverse complement strand
ATAATGGCCCAGAAAGTTTTGCTTTATACTTTTGTTTTTGTGTTGGGGTACAAATACAAGTATGCGTATTATCAGTAGAATATCCACAAGGGCAAGGGTTCATTGCCGCAACTAGCATAAAATTAGCAGGGTAGGTAGAAGAATGTGTTGCTCTTGAAATGGTGACTATATGATCTTCTAAAGGTTGCCTTAAAACCTCTAATGCTGATTTTTGAAATTCAGGCAATTCATCAAGAAATAACACTCCTCGGTGCGACATAGATACTTCGCCAGGCTTAGGAATTTTTCCACCACCAACAAGTGCTATATCTGATACAGTATGATGTGGCGAGCGAAATGGGCGAGTTTTTACTAAACCCTTATTTCTTTCAGTATTATGTAAAGCACCAGATATACTATATATTTTAGTAACTTCTAAGGCTTCATCAAAGGAAAGTTTAGGTAATACGCTTGGAATACGTTGTGCAAGCATGGTTTTGCCAGAACCGGGAGGGCCAATAAATAAAATATTATGAGCTCCAGCGGCGGCAATTTCTATAGCTCGCTTAGCTTGTTCTTGCCCTTTTACCTCGGCAAAATCTAGGCTAAATAATTCTTCTTTTTCATTTTTAGTAAAAGTATCTAAAACAACAGGGCTTAGTGCAATTCGTCCTTGCAAAAATGCTACAAGCTCAGCAATATTTTTTATTGCATACACTGCTAAACCCTCAACTATAGCTGCTTCTTGTGCATTTTCTTCTGCAACAAAAAAAGCTTGTGCATTATCTACTTTTGCACGTAAGGCTAATGGCAAAATACCAGCTACGGGCTTTAAATCGCCATTAAGTGAAAGTTCGCTAGCAAAAAAATTGTTTTTGCACTTAGCATAATCTAAAACATTTGAAGCACATAGCAATGCTATTGCTAAAGGCAAATCGTAAAAAGAGCCTATTTTCTTTCTATCTGCTGGGGCAAGGTTTGCAGTAATTTTTCCTTGCGGTGCAGAAAAATTTGAAGCTCGTAGGGCAGAAAAAACCCTGTCTTTTGCTTCTTTTACAGCACCTTCGGCAAGCCCAACCATAAGAAACGAGGGTAAGCCTTTAGAATTATGTTCAAGCTCAAGCTCAACTTTGTAGGCATCTACACCGTCTAAAGCCCCTGATTTGAGTATGACAACCATAACTAACCTACCTAAATAAAAGGTTATTCTTCTATTTCTTGATGTACTTTTTTGCCTATGCGATTTAAACGAGGTCTGTTTGTTTCTGGATTCCAAGAAAAATAAAAACGCCATGCTTTACCATGAATTGCGTTTCTATCTACAAAGCCCCAATAGCGAGAATCTAGCGAATAGTCGCGGTTATCGCCCATAACAAAATATTTATCTTCTGGAACAATTATTGGCTTCATATTATCACGTTCATTAACTATAAAAGGGTGATAATGTTCAACATAAGCTTCTTCAACTAATACGCCATTGCGGTAAAGTTGCTTATTTTTTATTTCTAGCACATCGCCAGGAGTACCAACAATACGTTTGATATAGTCAACCTTTGGGTCTTGCGGGTATGGGAAAACAATAATATCGCCTATTTGCGGGTCGCTTCCTTCAATTATATACTCATCAGAGAAAGGATTTTTTACTCCATACGTAAATTTATTTATAAGCAAATAATCGCCTATTTGCAAGGTTTCAAGCATAGAACCGGATGGAATTGTATATGCTTGAATAACGAAAGTACGTATAATAATAGCTACTAAAAAGGCAATAAATATAGCTTCAAGAAATTCGCGTATAGGCCCTTTGGCTTTTTTTTCTGACATTACATTCCCCAAAAATTTGATAAAATATTATAAAGCATTTTAGCTAAGTGTGCAAGTTTTATATAGAGCTAAAAAGCGAAAGTATTTCTTGATAATTCTCATCTTCAGCTTTAGGGGCATTTAAGATGTATTCTGAAAGATTAAAGGCACTTAGGGTTTTTTGAATATCTTCTTTATTATAGCTTAAGTTTTCAAAGGCTTGCTCTATTTTAGCTATATCTTGCAGAGCAAAAAAGTCGCCTTCAAGCATACATTTTTTTATATATCCTTTTTCTATTCGATAGTTTACACGTAAACTTCCAAAGGAAAATTTTTTGCGGTTTGTAAACTCAAAGGGTGGGTGTTCGTTTAGAGTCCAAATAGCGTTAGCATAGCGTTCTTTTGCAATTTCTTTTGCTTGTGCTAATATGGAAGTTATATCACTTTGCAGAACAAGTTTTTGTTCAATATCAGCAATAAAAAAAGAAATAAGTTGGTTTTTTACATACTTTACACATTCTGCTTGTGATTGGTTTGATTGAAGCAATTCTTTAATATTGCTTACGCGTGAACGAACAGAAGCAATACCTTTTGATGTGTATTTATCAGGGTTGCCAGCTAATACATGCTCTAAAATATCAAGGTTTACATCAATCATTAGAGTGCCATGAATTAGGGTAGCGTGTTTACCTTTTGCTTGGGCAGCACCAGTAATTTTTTTATCAATATTTTGTAAATCAGTTGCTAGAATGTCATTTCTGCCTGAAAGTTTAGCTTCTATACCCATTTTTTGTAGGGCTTCAACCATTGGGTTTAGCACAGTTTTAAACTCTACATTTTTAATTGAATGGGGCAAGATAAAGGTAAAGTTTAAATTTCCTAAATCATGGTAAACTGCACCGCCACCGCTTGAACGGCGAACAAGTTCAATGCTATTTTCCTTTAAAAAAGGCATGTCTACTTCTTCAAAAGCATTTTGATGCTTACCAATAATAACCGAGGGGGCATTTTGCCAAAGCATAAACACGGCACTTTCTTTGGTAAAATTAGAGTTTAGCAAAGCTTCTTCTATAGCTAAATTCAATGAAGCCTTTGTATTTGTATTTTCAAAAAAGTATAAAGAATTTGTATCGAATTGCATTGTATTTCCAAAATTATTTTGAACTAAGTTTTGCACGTAAGAATGCAGAAATTAAAATTCCGCCAGCTTGGGCTACATTTAAAGAATCGAAACTGCGTTGCATTGGTATTTGCAAAATTGCATCACAGCGTTTATGAACATTTGGGCGTATGCCCTTATCTTCGCCGCCAAGCACTAAAACAGCAGGAAAAGAAAGTTTATTTTCGTCTAATAAAGCATTAAAAACTGGTAATGGATTATTATTTTTTTGCTTTGTATCTTTTTTTTCTTCTTGTTCTGTAAAGTTTTTGTCAAGAGTCGTCGAATAAATAGTATAACCTGCTTGGCTAGCATCTTCTAAAGAGCGGGCTAGGTTAGTTACCTTGGTAACAGGTAAAAAGTCTAATGCACCTGCGGCACTTTTCTTTGCACCAATATTCAAGCTTGCTGAATTGTGAATAGGCATAACAATTCCACCGCCACCTAAGGCGTAAAGAGTTCTTGCTAAAGTTCCAACATTTCCAGGGTCTTGAACGGAATCAAGGGCAACTATCAAAGGCAGAGGAGCATGGAAAGCATCAATAAGTATATCTTCAAAGGCAATAGCCTCACCCTCTCTTATTTTTGCTACAACACCTTGATTATTCACTTTTTGATTTGAAGAAGATAAACGCTTCAAAACATCGTCAGTAACAAGTGAAAATTTAATTCCATGCAAAGAGCAAAGATCTAAAATATGCCTTGTTTCATTGCTGTTTTGACCTTTGCGAATATACACCCACTCTACGCGAGAAGGGCTATTTTCTAAAAGCTCGCGTACTGGTTTAATTCCTAAACTTAGTGGTGTATCTTGTTGATTTTGATTGACTTTGTCTTTTTGCTGAAATTTTTTCATTATTAAATATTTGACCTATGAAGAATTTTAGTTCATACTGTAAAAGTAATTGTTTAAGGAGCATGTACACTATGTGGATTTCAAATAAAAAAAATAAAAGCAATAATGCTACTTCCTCGTCTTTTTGTGGCTTATTTTTTTATTTTTGTCTACTTTTTTCTTTTCTTCTAAGTGGCTGTGCCCCAAAGCAAGTTGATGAAACTGCTTATGTTGAACCTATTGTAATTACACAAAATGTTGAACCTGTTGTTGAGGTTGACCCTCGTTCCGAACTTGAAAAAATGGAACATTATTCTGGTTTAAATTACTACGATTTAGAAAAAACAGAATTATCCGACATTCAAAAGCAAATTCTACTTACAACAACAGAATTAGAAAAAGGACTTTCTAAAGAGCAAATGTTAGAAGTTCTTGAATTTTATGTGTATTTTCTTGAAAGAGAAGAAATGCTTGAAGTATTCTATGGCCGTTCAGTGCCTTACCATGAATATGTTGTAGATATTTTTCGTGACCATGGGCTACCTGAAGATATAGCTTGCCTTGCATTTATCGAAAGTGGCTATAATATCAAAGCAAAATCTTCTGCTGGAGCAACTGGTTTATGGCAATTTATGCCAAAAACTGGCCGTCAATATGGCTTAAAGCAAGACTGGTGGGGCGATTGGAGGCATGACCCTTATCAATCAACTCAAGCTGCGGCAGAGCATTTAACTCACCTTTACGGTAGATTCGACGATTGGTTATTAGCTATTTCAGCCTATAATGCAGGCGAGGGAAAAATTAACCGTGCATTAAAAGGTACAGGTACAAAAACTTTACATGACTTAGTACAGTCTAACGGTATGCTTTCACGTTCTAACCGTTTACGTACTGAAACATTAGAATATGTACCAAGACTTATTGCTATGGCAAAAATTATGAATAATGCAGATGATTTAGGTTTAGAGCCACAAGCTCAGAAGAATAGTCAGCCGCATACAAAAATTCATAGTACGCTTGTAAAAAATAATACAGACTTATTAGCCGTTTCAAAAGCTCTTGGCATGTCTTGGACAGAGTTTCATTTGTATAACCCTGCTTTAAGCTCTTACGTAAGCCCAGGCGATAGATTTATTTATATTCACGTGCCAGAAGCAAAAGCAGAATTAGTTTCTCAGGCACTTGCAAAAACAAGCAAAACTAGTGGATACTATGCCTATACTGTAAGACGAAACGATTCTTTTTCAAAAATCAGCCAAAACTCAAAAGTACCAGTAAGCGTATTACAGCATGTTAACCCAGTTAGAATTTTAAAAATTAATTCAGTAGTATATATACCATTACAACCTGGTAAGTCTTTACCAAAAGCAATAACATCGCCTGCACCTGTAAAATCAACTCGTGTGGTTGCTCAAGCAGAAAAAACACCAACACCAAGCACACGTGAGCTTAAAACAACAGCAATACACCGTGTTGAAAGTGGTGATACTTTCTATGGAATTGCAGATAAATACAAGGTTTCAGTAAATCAAATATACGCATTAAATAAAAATGTTAAAGCCGATTCTTTAAAACTAGGCACTATTTTAAGGCTACCTGAGGGAACAAATTCTAAAATGGTTGCAAGTGAATATGTTGTAAAACGTGGTGATACTCTTTGGGATATTTCACAGTCAGAGAATATCAGCACAACTAGAATTAGAGAATACAATAACTTAACAAGTTCATCTTTATTACAAGTAGGGCAAGTTTTAGTTCTTCCAAGTGCAAACACTTCATTTGAAGAAGACATACCAGCAACACAAAGAATTACTAAAGTTGCAACTAGAGCAACAACAAGCCTATCTGAAGTTATTGAAGATGCCTTTATTACTGAATATGTAATTCAACCAGGTGATACCTTATGGGATATTTCACGCGAAATTGAAGTTAGCACTGATACCATTATGGAATTAAATAATATTAAATCAGCTTCTTCTATAAAAGTAGGGCAAGTGTTGAAACTGCCGCAACCAGTAGTTGAACCAACTGAACAAGTTGCAATGACAAACCCACAAGAATATGTAGTACAATCTGGCGATACTTTATGGGGCATTTCTCGAAAAATTAACATAAGCACAAGTGAAATTATGGAATTGAATAACTTATCTGACGGTGCTTCAATAAAAGCTGGGCAAACTTTATTGCTTCCATAAGCAGAATAGAATAATATTAAGAGGACGCGAAAGCGTCCTTTTTTACGTTAAATTCATCTAAATTTCTAATAAAGAATTTAATTGAAAGATGAAAGCATAGCTGATATATTAAAAAAACAAAATGAAATAATATTAATATAGATGAATAATTGGAGTTAATATGAAATATATATATAAAGTATTGCTATTCTGCTTAGTTAGCATGCAAGTAGTTAATGCAGATTATGCAAATGCTCAAAATAACGTAACTAGGCTAGCAAACGGGTTACGTGTTCTTATAATAGAAGATAACAGAGCCCCACTTGTTTCTGTAAGGCTTTATGTTGAAGCTGGCGGTTCTTATGAAAAACCAGAACAAGCTGGCATTAGCCATGTTTTAGAGCATATAGTTTTTCGCGGTACAAAAAAATATCCTGATGGAAGTTTAGCAAATGTTATAGAGTCAGCAGGTGGAGATTTTAATGCCTATACTTCAGCTGATGAAACAGTTTATTATTGCAATTTACCAGCAAGTGAATGGAAAAAGGGGATAGATGTTGTTGCAGATATGGCTTTATATCCTGTAATTGATGAAAAAATTTTAGAGGAAGAAAAGCAAGTAATTTTTGCCGAAATGGGGCAAAGGCGTGAAGAACCTGAAATGCGTATTTATGAAAATACAATAGCATTAGCACTTAGTGGCACTAGCTATCAGCATGGTGTCTTAGGCACAGAAGAAACAGTTGCAGCAATTAGCGTTGAAGACATACAAAATTACCTTAAAACTTTTTATAATCCACAAAATATGCTTTTAGTAGTTGTGGGCGATATTGATAAAAATGAGGTACTTAAAGAAGCTCAGAACTATTTTGGTGCAAGAGAAAACAAAGGCATTTCAAAAATGCCAAGTGCTGTTAATCTGGCAATTTTAGAAGAAGCAAGCCTTCAAGTTGATGAGGGAACAGGCAGTAACGTACTTATAAATATAGCTTTTCCTGCACCTTCAAGTTTAGAAGATGCATCGCGTAATCTTGATATTTTCGGGCTAATGTTTGGCGGTTTAGAAACTTCTTTACTTAGAAAGAAATTTGAATTAGACGAAAAAATAGTTAATAGCATATCTTCCTATAATATTGGCTATAAATTTGTAAGCTTATTTGTAGTAAGTGTTGATTTAAAAGTAGAAAATGTTGATAGATTTTGGAAAGAATTTGTTGAATTGTTAGCAAATTTAGAACAAGAAGATTTCGAGTCTAATCAGCTTGATACTGCTAAATTTTTATATGAAACAAGTTTTCAATATAGAAAAGCAACTATCGAGGGACATGCTTCTTTAGTAGGTAGTGCTGAATTTGAGAACCCTGGGGAATTTTCCTTAGAAAACTACCTTAATTCAATAGAAAATTTAAGCTTAGATAGTATTTTTGAAGAGGTTAATACTTGGATTAATCCAAATAATATAGCCATTTCAATTCTTGCACCTAAAAGTGTAATAGCTGAAAATAAATTACCTAATTTTCTATCAATTCTTGAAAAAGAATGGCAAGTAGAAGCTTCGTCAAAGCTAAGTAAAGGTGAAATTACTAAAGAAGAATTACAAAAACTTCTACCAAAGCAGGCTAAAATTTTAGAAATGAATGAAAAACGTATTGTTTTAGAATATGCAAAGGGTTCAAAAGTTGTTCTTATACCTGATAATGTAATGCCATTTTTTGCGGCAGAACTTACTTTTGCGGGCGGTAGAAATTTACTTTCAGCTAAACAGCAAGGTTTATCTTCATTCTTAGCCAACACTCTAACCGAGGCGACAAAAACAATGTCTAAGGAAGAATTCTCCAAGTATCTAACTCAAAAAGCTATAAGCATTTCAGCTACTTCATCACGTGAGAATTTTTCAATTATGCTTGATGCTCCAACTGAATTTGAAGGCGAAGCCTTCAAGCAATTTGCTGAAATTCTGAAAAATCCTGCTTTTGCTAAAGAGGATTTTAACAGGATAAAAGAAGATGCTTTTGTTGCATTACGCGATTATGAAGAAAGACCTGATACGCGACTTTTTAGTGAGCTTAGTCCAACTTTATTCACAGGCAATGCTTATGGATATAAAACAATTGGAACTAAAGCTTTTCTTGAAGATGTAAGCGTGAATGATGTAAAGAAACTTTGGAATAGGCAAAAAGAACAAGCTTGGGTATTTACAATAGCTGGCGATTTTGATATTGCACAAGTGCTTGATTTTGTAAATACATTACCATTAAATAAAGAAGCATTTTCGCCAATAAGTGAAGCTAAATTTAATGAAGAAAAGCAAAATATTATTCAAATGCCAAAAGCTAACCATGATTATATTTTGCAACTTTTCCCAACTGTAGCTTATACACATGAAGACGCCGCGGCATTACGGGTGTTACATGGCGTTTTAGGCGATATGTCGGGTATATTATTTCAAGAAATTCGCGAAAAGCAAGGGCTTGCCTATTCAACTGCACCTATAGCTCAATTCCTACCAACAACAGGATTTCTTGGTTTTTATGTGAATACTGCACCTGAAAATAGAGAAAAAATTCTTCCTGCTTTTGAACAAATAATTACAGATTTAAAAGCTGAACCACTTCCCGAAGAAATATTAGATAGAGCAAAACGCGGTATGCAAACTTCATATATATCAGCAAGCCAATCTTTAGAATCTCGTGTTTCTGAGGCTGCCAATAATACCTACTTAGATCGTTCTTATGAATTTCAGCAAGAGTTCATTGATGAAGCTAAGGCAGTAACTCCTCAAGATGTACAAAAAGTAGCACAAAAATATCTAAATACTGAAAATGCTTATTTACTTTGGGTACAATCAGCTAATGAAGTAAACAATTAGAATATCATGGAAAAACCTTTAGCAGAGTCTATACCCACAAGTCCTGGTGTTTATCTTTATAAGGACGTACAAAATAAAATAATTTATGTAGGTAAGGCGGTAAATTTACGAAAGCGAGTTTTTTCGTATTTTCGCCCTGATTCTGCCCTTACGCCTAAAACAAGGCTTATGCTTTCGCATGCAGTAACTATTGATACAATCACAACTGTTACAGAAAAAGAAGCTTTGTTGCTTGAAGCTTCCCTTATAAAAAAACATAGGCCGCGTTATAATATAGTTCTGCGAGATGATAAACAGTACGTATTATACAAGTTTTCTGTACGCGATCCATACCCCCGCTTAGAGATAACAAGAGCTGTAAAAAAAGATGGTGCAAAATATTATGGACCTTTCACCTCTGGCTTATCAGCCAAAGAAACATGGAAGAATATCCATAGAATTTTCCCGTTAAGGCGTTGTTCTGATAAGTCTTTTAATAATAGAGTACGCCCTTGTCTATACCATTATATAGGGCAATGCCTTGCTCCTTGCACAGAAGATGTAAGCGAGCAAGACTATGCGAAAGTTGTGTATAAAGTAAGTATGTTACTAGGCGGTAAGTCAAAAGAATTGCGTGAAGAAATTACAAATTCAATGAATGAAGCCGCTGAAAATTTAGACTTTGAACAAGCAGCAATTTTGCGTGATCAACTACAAGCTATTGAAAAAACTCTTGAAAAACAAAGTGTTGTGCTAAATGATAATGGCGATAGAGATATTCTAGGGCTTGTACAATCTGATTATGGTTTATCACTCGGTTTAGTATTTGTTCGTAATGGTTTAATGATAGACTCACGCACTTTTCATTGGCAAGGTTTAGGTTTTGAGGAATCGCACGAATTATTGCTTACATTTTTAACTCAATATTATTCAAGTGCATATATTCCTGAACATGTTTTATTACCTTTTATACCACAGGGTGCGGAAGTTGAAAATGATGAAATTTCTGTATTAGCCCAAATGCTAACAGAGCTTAGAGCTGCAAACTTAAACATTGCACAAAATAAAAATATAGCTCAAGTACGTGTTAGGCTTCCGCGTAGTCAAGATGAGAATAGACTTGTTGAAATTGCACAGCAAAATGCCCGTGAAAGCCTAAGAAATAAAACGCAAAAGCCAATTGGTGAAATTTTAGCACCTTATTTTGCATCTGATAAATCAATAGATTTAATAGAATGTGTTGATGTTTCGCATACTTTTGGGCAAGCTACCAAAGTTGGTATGGTAGTTTTTGATAAAGGCAAAGAAGTAAAAGAAGAGTATAGAGCTTGGAATATTGACGCTGGCGGTGACGATTATTTAGCCTTAGCACAATGGGCAAAAAAACGTATAGAAAGCACCTTTGAAGGTAAAAGAGCCTTCCCAAACCTTATTTTAATTGATGGCGGTAAGGGGCAACTTACAGCAGTAAATAAAGCCTTGTACATTGCCTTTCAGGAATGTTTAGCAAAGAATTTAAAAGATGATTTGCAAGAAAATACTACAGAAGTAAAACTTCCATTTTATGTGGCTTCCATAGCTAAAGCACGCGATGATGAGGGAAATCAAGATAGGCGAGCAGGTAATATTGCAGATAGAATTTTTGTGCCAATGCGTACTAACCCGCTAAATATGAAAGCAGGTTCACCCGAACTTTTATACTTGCAAAAAATACGCGATGCCGCACATAATTATTCAATATCAAAGCATAGAAAAGCAAGAACAAAACACGCCTTAGAATCTGAATTATTAAGATTACCTGGCGTGGGCGAAAAAACGGTACAAGCCCTTTGGAGCTACTTCACAAGTATTGATGAAATGCTAAAAGCAAGCCCACAAGAATTAGCAAAAATTCCAAGTATTTCACTAAAAAGAGCCGAAGAATTACATAAAAAATTGCAAGCTCTACATACAAAGT
>CAYJFV010000035.1:0-11023 GCA_964369275.1 uncultured Desulfovibrionaceae bacterium | reverse complement strand
TAAGGTAAAAATCACCCCAAAATGAAACCCCCTTTTGGTTTCTCCCCAGAAAAAAGAAAATAATTATTTAAGTTAATCTTCCATTTTTCCTTTAACTTCTTTGTGCTTTACACAAAATAAAAGATACTGTAGAGCAATAGCAATAGTCTTACCTCTTTGGAGTTTTTATTATGCCCTCAAGAAAACATAGCCGTAAGGCCTATACAAAAACATATAAAAGACGCGGAAAGTTTGCCCTAAAAATTTGGGCAAAAAGTGCCTTTGTTATGCTATGCCTTGCGGCTTTAGATTATTTATTTGCACTAAACACAAGTGAAACCTTAATAATTGCACCCTTTGGGGCTTCTGTTGTGCTTGTTTTTGGTGTGTCGCATAGCCCGCTTGCAAAGCCTTTTAATGTAATTGGTGGGCATATATTATCGGCATTAGTTGGTGTAACAGTATATAAACTATCTTTTGGGCATATTGTTTTTGCTTCTGCCTTTGCTGTTTCAACCGCTATTGCCATAATGTATTTAACCAATACTATGCACCCCCCAGGCGGTGCTACCGCTCTGATTGCTATAATTGGTGGCGAGCATATACACCAACTTGGCTATATGTATGTGCTTGTACCAACGGCTCTTGGGGCAATTGTGCTAGTGCTTATAACCGTATTTTTCCATAAATTAAATGAATATGCACACCATTTTAGAAAAATAACTTAACTAAGCTTTAAATCAAATAAAAATAGAGCTGTCACAATATACTATATCATCTGTTACATAATGCTAAAATTAGTAATTATTAAATACTTGCGAAAGTATAAGAAATTTTGTATGCTCGGCTTGCGTTATAAAGTCTTATAAATTATGTGCGTTTTTGTGTTATATAGTTGTTACCGTAGACTTTTATAAAACTTATTACTAATGAGGAAATAATATGCAAGCTCCTGAAAAAAATATCGGTTTTGATTTAGTACGTGTAACAGAATCTGCGGCTTTGTCGTCAGCTCGTTGGCTTGGTCGTGGTGAAAAAGAAAAAGGCGACGGTGCCGCGGTAGACTCTATGCGTCTATCTTTCCAAACTTTAGATATTAAAGGTAAAGTTATTATTGGTGAAGGCGAAAAAGATGAAGCCCCTTTACTATATAATGGCGAAGAAGTTGGCTCTGGCGACGGCCCAGCTTTAGATATTGCTGTTGACCCTGTTGAAGGCACAAGTTTATTAGCTTATGGTAGAGCAAATTCAATTTCTGTTATAGGTGCTTGTCCTGCTGGTTTAATGTATAATCCTGGGCCAAGTTTCTATATGCAAAAATTAGTTGTGCCTGCAAAAGCAAAAAATGTGGTAGACTTAGACGCCCCTGTAAAAGATAATTTGCTAAAAACTGCTAAAGCAATTGGCAAAGATATCAACGATTTAGTTGTCTTTGTTCTCGATAAACCACGCCACCAAGACTTGATTAAAGAAATTCGTCAAGCTGGTGCTAGAATTATGCTTCATACCGATGGCGACGTTTCAGGTGCTTTAATGGTTTGCGACCCTAACACTGATGTTGATGTTATGATGGGAACAGGCGGCACACCAGAAGGTGTTATTGCGGCTTGTGCAATTAAGGGTATGGGCGGGCAAATGCTTGCAAGGCTTGACCCACAGTCAATGGTAGAAAAAGAAGCAATTGAGCAAGCTGGTATTGATATTCGTGAAATTTTATCAGTTGAAACTATGATTAGAGGCGATGATTCTTTCTTTGCTGCAACTGGTATTAGCGGCGGCGATTTACTTAAAGGTGTAAAATATACAGGTAATGGTGCAATTACTCATTCAATGGTTATTCGTGCTAAAACTGGTACTTTCCGCTACATTGAATCACACCATAATTGGGATAGATTAATGAAATTCTCGGCTGTAAAGTACGATTAATAAAAATGTTTTTTGCTAAAAATAATACATAATATATGTAAAAGAGCGTATTTTAGATAATACGCTTTTTTTTATAAAAAATAACTATTTATTTTTATCACGTATTGTTATATATTGTTTTTGCATAGATGAAATATGCAAAATAACTACTTGTAAAAATCTTTTTTCTTGTGGTATATACAAAAAAAAATTGCAAATCTGATGAATTTAAATTCTCTTTTGATTGTGTATTATAAGGATATGAATTATGTCGAAAACAGCTATACTTTTTCCAGGTCAAGGTTCACAGGGTGTTCAAATGGGCAAAGAACTTGCCGAAAAAAATCCTGAAATAATGCAACTTTGGGAAAAAGCAGAAAAATATTCCTCCCTTCCACTACGTGAAATTTACTGGGAAAGTAATGATGAAACTTTAATGGCATTTACAGCAAACTTGCAACCAGCACTAACTGTTGCAAACTTGGGCATCTGGCTTGAATATAGCTCTAAACTTGAACCTGCGGCTTTTGCAGGGCATAGCTTGGGTGAATTTTCAGCACTAGCTGCTGCAAAAGTTCTAACCTTTGATGAAGTGTTAAAACTTGTTACACTTCGCGGTAAGCTTATGGCTGAAGCTGATCCTAATAAAGAAGGTACAATGTATGTTGTGCTACGTCTTTCAAAAGATGATATTGAGCCTGTAGTTGCAGAAGTAACTGAAAAAACAGGTAAAATTGTACGTATTGCAAATTATAATACACCTAAACAATTTGCTATTAGTGGCTATAAAGATTCGGTTGATGAAGCTGTAGAAGAACTAAAGCAAAAAGAGGGTAGGGCAAAATGTATTCCTTTAGCTGTAAGCGGTGCTTTCCACTCGCCATTAATGGCAGAAGCGAATAAAGAATTTACAAAAGAATTAGCTAATATGGAATGGAAAAATCCTATTTGTCCTATTTATGCAAATGTTCACCCTGAAGCTATTGTTGATGGCAATAATATGCATAACCTAATGAAAAAACAAATGGTTTCTTCAGTTCATTGGTATCAGGCTGTTAATGCTATGTATGCAAATGGCATAAATAGCTTTGCTGAATTTGGCCCTAAAGGTGTGCTTATTAGAATGATTCCACATATTCTAACAGCTGAAGATGTTGAATGTCATCACTTTGAATAAAAATATATAGCTCTGTTTTGGTTTTGCTCTATGCGTATTCTACTAATCAACACAACACGATTTGGTGATACTTTACAAATGCAACCGCTAATTCATGCCCTTAGAAATCAAGGGCATGAATTAGCTTATGTTTGTCTTGAAAACTATATTGAAGTTGCTAAGATTTTAGACGGTTTAGAGCATGCTTTTCCTATACATGGTGCATATCTTTTGCGTACTATTTCATCTAATGATGGGAAGAATTGGTATAAAGGTGTGCATAGTGTTGAAGAATATGCCAAAACAATATATACACATTTTAAACCTGAAAAAATTATTAATTTAATTCCAACACCACTTGCAAGATTGCTTAGTTTAAGAATATCTAAACAAGAAAAAAATGCACAATTACAAGCCCCTGTTGTTGGCTTTGCACTACAAGAAGAAGGTTATAAAAATAATACAAATGCATGGGCTACATATATGGAGGCTGTTACTTTAAACAGAGTTTCAAGCCCTTATAATCTTTCAGATTTATTTACTTTGCTTTCAGGCGAAAGTTTACACGCTCTTGGTGCGAGCAATCCATTAATACAAGCTATAGAACCAGCATTGCTTGAAGAAGGTAGGAAAATTATTAGAAGCCTTCCACTTCAAAATGCGTATGAAAATTTGCTAACTAATAGTGTAAAACCTTTAGAAATTGAAAATACTTCTACAGTAAATACACATACTGGTGTCATTGCACTGCAACTTGGTGCAAGTAGTGAAAAACGCCAATGGAGTATAGAAAATTTTGCAAAGCTTAGTCAAATATTATCTGAAAAAGGGTATACACCTCTTTTAGTTGGTTCTAAAAGTGAAGAAAGATTAGCTGAACAGTTCTATGCAAAGGGTGGTATTGCAAAAAATGCTATTGGCAAAACCACAATTTTAACGCTTGCAAGTATAATAAAACAGTGTTCAATGCTAATTTCTAACGATACTGGCACTATGCACTTAGCCGCCGCTTTAGATATTCCAATAATAGGAATATTTATAGCAACTGCACAAGCTTGGGATACTGGTGCAGTAAGCCTTGATGCTTGTTTTGTAGAACCTAATATAAACTGCCACCCATGTAATTTTACAGCTATATGTCAAAATGAATATACGTGCAAAAAGATAATTCCTGCACATATAATTGCAGAAATAGCTATTAAAAGGTTAAGTTCAAAAAATTGGCAACATACATTTTCTGAACATACAAGAATATGGAAAAGTATTCGTGATGAATTTGGCTTTTTGTCACTAAAACCTTTAGATATTTTAGACAAAAACCCAAGATATGCTTTATATATGATGCAAAGGGTAGTGTATAAAGTATTAATTCATAAACTTGAAAAATTACATTTTGCAGAAAATACATTATTAAACCAAGCGATTACAAGTGAACTTGACAATAGTTTCCATACACCGCATAATAATAATGTTGTGTCATGTGAAGATTTTTCATGTATTGAGCTAGATTATGTGGCACATTCTGAAAAAGTTTGCTTGCATGAAGCTTTATCTAGACTTTTAGAGTTGTTTTTTCTTTTCAGCCAGCAGGGCAAATTAGTAAGGCAAATGCCAAAAATGTCGCAAGCATTTTTGCTTACTAATGAAAGAATTATTGCAACCTTTAAATCTGTTCCTTACCTTGTTCCTTTAGCTTATATTTGGGGCTATGGCATGGAAAAATACGGTGCTAACTTAGATGATTTTGAAAAGTTTGCCATGGTAATTCAAAAAGTTATTGAGGTATGGTTTTCAACAATTGATAGTAATATTTCATCTAAATAACATTTGGCACGAGATTTGCTACATAACAGAGAATAGGAAAAATTTGACACTTCCTTTATGTAAGAAATTTTAATTTGGATTCTAGGAGACTGATATGATTATAATAGACGGACGTGAATCAAACGTTGCAATAACAAGTTTTTCAAATCTTGAAGAGCTATTAGTTAGTGTAACAGCTGCTGATGATATGAATAACCGTTTTGTAACTGATGTTTTATTAAACGGAGAACAATTTTCTGAATTATATCCACACCAAGCAGAAGATATTGATGCATCTGATATTGAATCAGTTGAAATTATAACTGTACAAAACTCTCAAATGGCACTAAGCATTGTAACTGAATTGCATAAAGTAATTCAGCTTATGCAATTTTCAAGTAAAAAAATTGCTGAAATGCTTCGTGAACTAGATAATTCAGCACTTTCTTCATTGAGTGATACTGTTGATGTAACACGCGATTTTATGAATATGATTGCTGTTTTACGTTCAGAATTTGTTGATACAGTTGATGAAAATTTTCTTTTACATGTAGAATCTATATCAAGAATACTTGGTGAAATTAATGAAGTTTTAGCTTCTGAAGATTGGTTCTTACTCGCTGATTTATTAGAATTTGAATTTGTTCCTGCATGTCAAACATGGGAAGAAATTCTAGATAATATTGAAAAAAATATTAAAGTTACCAACTAGTTTATACTTATTATTACGCTAGTTTAGGCTAGTATGGAGTATGTTTATGACAAAGCTAGATAGAGCAATAGTTCTTGCACAGTTAGAATTAGCTGCCCTAAAAGCTCAAGATGTTGACAAAGCAGCTGATTTAATGGAAGAGAGAAGAACTCTGCTACTAGATGCTTATGAACAACATGATGAGAATAGTCATAAGGAATATTTGGTAAAACTTATAGCAATGCAAAGCTACAATATGCAAATACTAGAAGTAGGTAATGAGCTTAGAAATTCACTACGTAAAAGTATACAAGGTAACGCAAAAACTGTGCATGCCGCAGGTAAATATATGCGGGCATCATTATAGGCAAAAATTACCTACTAATTATTTATTATTTCTTACAATTACATAAAATATAAAGCGGTTTTCATTTGGCATAATAGCTTATGAAAACCGCTTTTTTTATATTTTTTTGTAATTATTAGTTTGCTTTTTCTTCGCCAAGTGCTGCCGCTTCGTCAATAATCCAAATAAGTTCACCTTTTGGGCGAACAAATTGTGCGGGGTAGCTTGGTTCTTGTAATAAATTTAATGCATGTGATAAGGGTTCGTATTTATCGGCACCACTAACTAAAAATACAACATGTCTTGCATTGTTAATTGCTGGTAGTGTAAGTGTAAGCCTATCGGCATTGTTTGAACGAACGTATTGGTCAATAACAATTCTTTCTTTTTCCAATATACCTTGTTCATTAGGGAATAATGAAGCAATATGCCCATCAGTTCCTAGCCCTAGAATAAGATAGTCGAACCTTGGAAATTCACCTGGGGTAAGTCTAAAATGTTCTTGCAATAAAGCTTCATAGGCTTGTGCCGCTTTTACAGGGTTGTCTTCGCCTTTCATGCGGTAATACCAAGTAATAGGTACGTGTGATAATAGTTCGCGGCGTGCAGTACCGTAATTGCTTGTTTCATGTGATGGGTCAACACAGCGTTCATCTACCCAATATACAATAATTTTTTCCCAAGGAAGACGTTTAGCCCAGTCTTCACTTGAAAGTAACCTGAATAATTCTACAGGTGTAGAACCCCCAGATAGTGCAAGGGTAAATACACCACGTTCTTCTATAGCTTGTTCACAACACTCAGCAAGGTGATGAGCCGCTCTTTCTGCCATAGCAGCAGGATCTTTATGTACATGTACAGCAAGATGTATTGATCTACTTTTCATTTTATAACCTCTTGGTATAAACTTTTTCTTTATATACGACTAAGCTTTTCCAAGCTCAAGTATTTTATAAATTTCTTCACGTGCAAGTTTTAGGAAGTCTTGGAATTTTGCTTGAATGGTTGGGGTTAATTCCATACTCCATGTAAGGTAATCCTCTGGTTCCATTGCAAGAATGAATATGTCTGGGCGATTTTTATTTACTAATTCAGCCATGTTTAGCGAATCTAGTAAGTCGATATCGTGTATAGACATACGTTGGTTTTGGTTTTGAGTTAATTCTTTTTCTGTAAGTCTGTAACAAGTTCCTGGTTCTTGTTTTCCGTGTAGAACATCAAGCACTAGAATGTGGCTATAGTCTTCAAAAAGGTAGAAAATATCTTGTGTAAAAGTGCCAGCGTCCATAATGGTTACGTTTTCAGGAAAATTTTCCTTCATAAGTTCATTTGCGGCATGTACGCCAAGTCCGTCATCTGATAATAGTATATTTCCTATACCAAGAACAAGTAATTTCATGTTACACTCAATTTATAATTTATTTATATACAAAACAAATAAAATTTATCTATTTTACGAATACAAGCTATATAGCATACAAGGCATACACTTGTAAAGGCACAATTAGCTAATAAATTTAGACTTTATTTCTAAATAATTTGTAAATAAAATGGTTGCTAAGTAAGGATTTATTTTATATAATCTTTGAAGAGGAAATTTGCCAAACATCAAAACTCTTAGTTCGTTTTATATGAACTTTTTGTTTTCATAAGGCGAAGAATAAACTCTTATTTTTACAAAGTTTTAAGTGCCTATTTTGCAGGAACATAAAACTTATTCTTGCCTTTTTAAGGAGTGCATCATGTCTGATAGATCTAAAGCCTACACCCAAGCAGGTGTTAATATTCAAGCAGGTAACGAACTTGTTGAAAGAATTAAAAAAAGCATAGCTTCTACCTATGTACCTGGCGTTCGTTCAGATATTGGCGGCTTTGGTGGACTATTCCAGCCAAACTTACATAACCTTAAAGATCCTCTACTTGTAGCCGCAACTGATGGCGTAGGTACAAAACTTAAACTCGCTATTGACTTTGATAAACACGATACCGTTGGCGTTGACCTTGTAGCTATGAGCATAAACGATATTCTAGTGCAAGGTGCAAAACCACTTTTCTTTTTAGATTATTTTGCCTGCTCGAAATTAGATATTTCTAAAACTCAGCAAGTAATTGAAGGTATTGCTGAGGGCTGTCGACAATCCTCATGTGCTTTGTTAGGTGGTGAAACAGCAGAAATGCCTGATATGTATTCTGAGGGAGATTACGACCTTGCGGGCTTTGGTGTAGGTGTTGTCGACAATGAACAACTAGTTGATGGCTCATCAATTCGCGTGGGTGATATTATATTAGGTTTACCTTCTTCAGGTGTACACTCTAACGGTTTTAGTTTAGTAAGAAAAATTTTAGCCAAAACTGGCTTAGAAAAAGATGATATTTTCCCTGGCACTGAAAAAACAGTGAAAGAAGTTTTATTAGAACCTACTGTAATATATGCAAATTCAATAAATCAGCTTATGCGTTTTGCACCCTCTACCATTAAGGGTATGGTACATATTACAGGCGGTGGTTTTTATGATAATATTCCGCGTGTACTACCACAAAAAGTTCAAGCAACTATAAAATACAATGCATGGCAAAAGCTTCCTGTATTTGAGTGGGTACAAAAAGAAGGGCAATTATCAGATGAAGAAATGCTACAAATTTTCAACTGCGGTATAGGCTATATTCTTATTGTTGATGCTAAAGATTTAGAAGATACTATGTTGAAATTAGAGTCTATTAACCAGCCAGTTTATGAAATAGGTGTAATTGAAAAACGTGAATCTGAAGAAGCTGAACAGGTACGTATTATTTTTGAATAATGTTTAATAGCAGGTACATTTTTAAGTGAAAAAAATTGGCATACTTATAGTTGCCTATGGGCTAGGATCTGAAGAGGCTGAACACAGCTTTGATGATTTTTGTGTGCTTGCTAAACGTAAATTTCAGCCTTATAGCATAAGGCATGCTTTCACCTCTGATATAAGCCGCGATAGATTAGCTAAGCGTGGCAAAAAGTCAGATTCTGTAATCAAAGCCTTAAAAAAAATGGTTTTTGAAAGGTATACTCATATATACATTCAATCTCTTCATTTAATTTCAGGTATTGAATACAAAACGCTAATTCAAGCGGTTAAACATATTATGAATACGCACGAAGTTTTTATTCGTGTTGCTAAACCATTGCTTCAAGAAGAAAGCATGTATGAAGATATGGTTCAAGCTTTGGCACATAATATCAATAGTTTATGCCCAGTACATTCAAATATAAAAATAAATAATTCGCTAGATGGCGAAGCTATGCCCTCTACACTTGATGAATGTTTATGCAATAAAAACAAAAGTGAAGCTGCACTTGTGTACATGGCTCATGGCACAAGAAAAAGCAAAAATGAACTAATACCTACTAGCTATGAAATGCTACAAGAAAATTCATATATAGCAAATGAAGATATTGATGAACTTTCTGCAAATGCCCTATATGTACGCTTTGCACGTGCCTTACAAAAGTGTGATAATAGAATTTATTTAGCCTGCATGAAAGGTTCACTTACCTACGCCGAACTTGTTAAAACTTTGAAAGATAAAGGCATTAAAAAAGTAGCATTATTCCCTTTTTTATCGCTTCTTGGTGGACATACCTTAGATGATATGGCTGGCGATAATAGTTACTCTTGGAAAACTTTATTACTGCAAGACGGTTTTTTATGCGAGGCTCATTGTATATCACTACTGCAAACTAATGAATTTGTAAGTTTTTGGTTGCAATCTTTAGAAAATCTTATTACAAAAAATGAAAATATTGAATAAAAAATAGAATATAAAGGAAAAACTATGTCTGTTATCTCAAAAGTTATGAGTCAAACTATAGAATCTGGCTCATTAATACGTAAAATGTTTGAAACTGGTGCTCAATTACGTGCAATTCATGGCGATAAAGTGTGCGATTTTAGCATAGGTAACCCCGACTTAGCACCGCCAGCATGCGTAGCTACTGCCTTACGTTCACTTGCTGATACCGTAAGCAAACCAGCTTCACTTGGTTATATGCCAAACCCTGGTTTTGAATTTGCCCGTAAAACACTTGCTTCATACCTTTCAGAAGAACAGAATATAGAGCTAACTTCACAAGATGTTTTACTAACTTGTGGTGCGGCAGGCGGTATTCAAGTATTTTTCCAAACCGTGCTTGACCCACAAGACGAAGTTTTAGGAATTAGCCCTTACTTTGTTGAATACAACAAATATATTTCCTGTAACGGCGGAACATTTAAACCTATTCCAGCTACCGCTGACTTCATGCCTGATTTTACAGCTTTAGAAGAAGCTATAAATGAAAAAACTCGTGCTATTTTAATCAACAGTCCAAATAACCCAACAGGCGTAATTTACAATGAAGATTGCATTAAAGGATTAATTGCCCTAGTTGAAAAAGCAAGTGCAAAATATGGCCGTATGGTATACCTTGTTTCAGATGAACCATACCGCTTCTTAGCTTATGATGTTGAAGTTCCATCTATCCTAGATAAATCTAAAAACTGCGTAGTTTTTGGCTCTTTTTCTAAAAACTTAGCCCTAGCTGGTGAACGTATTGGCTATATTGCCTTATCACCACTTTTAGATGAACGTACAACGCTAATGGCAGGGCTAACACAAGCACACCGCTACTTAGGCTTTGTTAACGCCCCAATAGTTGGGCAATACCTAATGGACGCTGCCCTAACCGATGCAGATTTAAAGCAAAACCTAGCAAATGCTAAAGAAATTTATAGAAAACGCCGCGATACCTTCGCAAAAATACTAACAGATGCAGGAATAAACTTTGTTCTTCCTCAAGGTGCTTTCTACTTCTTCCCAGAATCACCAACAAAAGATGAGCAAGTCTTTGTTGATGCCCTAAAAGAAGAACTAGTGCTTGCCGTGCCAGGACGTGGCTTCGGTAGAGCAGGACATATTAGACTCTCCTTCGCAGTAGCCGATAGCGTAATTGAAAACTCCGCCGAAGGCTTCAAAAAAGCAGTAGCAAAAATAAAAGCATAACTACTACATAAAAATTATGAATAGAAGAGCAATTCGATATGGATTGCTCTTTTTTGCTTTGATGTATTTTTCATTTTTTTTCTCTCCGAGGGCTTAGGAGCGGACAGCTCCTAAGAACCTACGT
>CAYJFV010000034.1:0-11165 GCA_964369275.1 uncultured Desulfovibrionaceae bacterium | reverse complement strand
AAAACAACCTTCCTCTTGCCAAGTATACAATTTAAAAAAGAAATTCAAGACGGCATAAAAAAAGTAAATAATGCAGGGGAAAAGATTAATTCCAAACAAGCCGAAAAACTACATTCAAATAAATATATGCAAGCTATGCTAGAAAGCGAAAAAATAGAAGCTATGCACGAAAATGAAGAAGATGCTAGGCTAGAAAATAGCCAATATAAAAAAGAAATAAATTTTCAAATAATTCCAAATAAAGTAGCGAAGAAGGCTGGCGTGCAAGAAGCAAAGTTTAGCGGGGCAAATAAAAAAAATAGTAATGTACTTAATCTACTATATAAAGCACTTACAAACACGGCTATGAATGAAACAGCAACAATATTTGCACAAAATACGTTAAATGAAGTGCATAATAAGCAAAATACAGGCAAAGCACAAAGTGAACAAGCTACAAGTATTACAAAAAAACATATTCAAGAAATAGAAAATATTACAAGTAAAAAAAATGAGCAAGCAATAAACAATGCTAAAGTAAACTCTAGTGCAAAAACTAGTGAGCATAAGGCACAAAACAAGCAAATAGCAATAAATGAAAGCAAAAATAGCTTTGATGAAAATTTTGATTTTGGCAGTTTAATAGACTCTATACATAGTGCAGTTATTCAAAAATAAATGGGGGTTATATGTCTAATTTATGGGCAATTTATAATGAAGAGGGACGGCGAATTTTAGAAAATTCATCATTTATATCTTATACATATAATACTAGGGCTCGTGTTATGGAATCCCCCTTAGAAAAGGGAAGTTTTGCCCAATATAATAAAGTAAGTTCCTCAGCTAGTTTAAGTTTAAGCCTTGCCTATAATGGAAGTATTGAAGAATTAGAGCTTACAATACAAATACTTGAAGAAGAAAAAAGCAAGCTAAGCAAGCTTAGCATAATAAGCCCTGAGAAAAATTTTAGAAATTATACATTACATTCTTTTAGCTATTCAAAGTCGGCATTAAGTGGAGTTAATATTTTTGATTTAGATTTTCAAGAAATACGCGAACTTGAAATGTATTCTACAAATATAGCTCTTTCACAAGAAAATATAGTAAACCCAAGCGATGCCTCTGTGCTTGAGCGTGGCAGAGTGCAATTAGAAGAAGTAAGTTCTATTATAAAATCATTCTTTTAAAAAAGGAAGAAGTATGAAAGTAATTCCACTTATTCCAAACCCAAACCAAAGCATACAAATTCTTTTAGGCGAGCAAGAAATAAGCATGCGAATATACCAAAGAAATACAAGCTTATACATTGATATAAAAAAAGGGCTTGATATTGTATGCTTAGGGCAAAAATGTATTTTTGGTAAATCGCTAATAACTTTTACGCAAGATATTTTGCGTGGCACACTACATTTTATTGATATTAAAGGAACAAATCCGCCAGAGTTTTCGCAAATTTCTACAAGATACTTTCTTGTATATTTAGAAGAAAATGAAAGCTTGCCCGAAATGTTAAAATGGTAGGTAAATATGGCAAAATTCAAACAAAAACAAATAGATATTATTATAGAATTTAATAAAGGAATAACAAATAATGAAAGTAAGGTGTATAAAATATCTTCTTTTGCAACGCATGTAGAAATTCAAAAAGTTGGCTTACCCGATAAACCAAAGGCAAAAGTTGTAATTTTTGGTTTATCAATGGCAACTATGGAAGAGTTAACAATGCTTTCCTATAAACCCTTTGAAATAAGCAATAATAGAATTTCAATATACGCAGGTGAAGTAGAAAATTCAAGCTTAGAAGGCAGTATTTCAAGTAGCAATAGTGCGGAAAGCATTTTACCTAATGCGGCATTATCGCTTGTGTTTCAGGGTGAAATTACAAGAGGATACGCAAATTTCAATTCTATTCCAGAAAGTGCCTTTGAAATTCATGCAATGACAGGCTACTACCCCTCGCTTATTCCAGATAAAACACTAAGCATAAAAGGTAGTATTCCTTTAAGTATTATTTTGTCTACACTAGCAAAAATAATGAGTTATGACTTCATAAACTTAGGCTTCACAGGGGCTTTAAAAAATCCAATACTATCAGGTTCTTTGTTTGAAAAAATAATAAAAGCAGCCAAAGCAAGCGGGGCATACCTTATTTGTGATGATTGCAAGCTAATAGTATTACCTAAAGTTATTCCAAGCACTTCAACGGCATTTCATCTTTCAAGTAAAAATGGATTAATCGGCTACCCGCAATTTTATAATGAAGGTGTAAAACTTACAGCTCTTTATAATAGCAACTTCACCTTTAATGGACTTTTAGAATTAGAAAGCATAGTTCCAAAAGCCTCGGGTTTATGGCGAATTGCAACACTTAGCCATAAACTTTGTGCAAATAGCGTACACGATGACGCATGGTTTTCTTATATCTATGCAGAAAGTATAATGTAAATACAGGGGTTTGTATGAAAGCAGAATATAAAGGCACTAAAGCAAATGCAAGCACTACAAGCTTTAGAAATGCCCTTGAATTTATGATAGAAAATTCTATAAAAAACACAGTAAATACAGCTATATTGGTTCGTGTAGATGAAGTAGAGCCAGCTGGTTCTGATGCAAAAAGCGGAAAACTAACCTGCACACCCCTAGTAAGCCAATACGATACGCGGGGCAATGTGCTTGAAGCAAGCCAAATATTTGATATTCCTTATATGCGATACCAAGGCGGAGTAGCCGCAATTGTGTGCGACCCATGCGTGGGCGACATAGGTTTAGCAATATTTGCCCAGCAAGATATTTCTTTAGTTGGTGAAACAGGTTCAGCAATTGGGGTTCAACCAGCTTCTTTTCGCTCGTACGATATGGCAGATGGCTTATATATTGGGGGCTTTTTGAACCAACAACCCGAAATTTGGCTAGAGCTTAATCAAGAAGGAATAGCCACTTTGCATGCACCCACAAAGGTTATTATTGAAGCACCAGATATTAGCTTGCAGGCGGAAAATTCTATAGAATTAAAGGCAAAAAATATAGATATTCAGGCGGAAATTGCTTTATCCGCCACAACTACAAATCTTAGTGCTAATATCAGTGCTGCAAGCTCTATTCAAAGCCCAAGCACGCAAGTAACTGGTGTAACAACCTTTGTAGGGCTTACCAATTTACAAGCAATAAGCTTGCAAGGCATAGCAAATATTAGTGAAGATATTGTTGTAGATGATATAAGTTTCAAAGCTCACACACATGGTAATGTACAAAATGGCGGTGGTTCAACAGGTACACCAAGCTAAAGTAGAGGGGGAATTATGAAAACTCTTGTTTTAGATGATACGTGGGATTTAGCAATTGAAAATGGAAGCTTTGTTGTAAGTGATGGTTCAAGCTTTCATAAAAGTAGCGATGTTAGAAAGTCATTACCTTATGGAATTGCACAAAAAGTAGCGAATAAAATTCGTTTATTTACAAATGATGCCTATTTTGATTTATCGCGTGGAATTTCACATTTTTCTTATGAATTTTCTCAAAATCCAACAATAGATTTACTCACGAAAAAAATTCAAGAAGAAGCAAGTAAGGTAGAGAATGTAAGCTCTGCAAAGGTTGAATTTCTTGAGGTAAAAAATAGAGTGCTAAGTGGTAGAATTTTACTTGAACTAGAAAATGGAGAAAAAATATATGTTGAAATTTGATCCTAATTATGGGCTATTATGCGAAAATACAGAAGATATACGCACTCAAGTACAAAATATATTTAAAAATGCCTTTGGCGACGACTTAGATGTAGACCCTGAAACTCCGCAAGGGCAAATAATAGACTCACTTACCGCAATTATTGCTGATAAAGATACTCAATTACTTGAGCTATCAAACCAGTTCGATCCCTACAAAAATGATGGTATCTACCAAGAAGCTCTAGCACATCTTTATTTTATTGAAAGAAAAGGGGCAAGAGCAAGCCTTGTAACTTGCGAATGTAAAGGGCTATCAGGCACTTTTATTCCGCGTAGAAGCATAGTAAAAAATGCCGATAATATACTTTTTTATTCGCTTGATGATGCCTATATAGGCGAAACAGGTAAGGTAGATATTGTTTTTGAATGTGAAAAAGTAGGGGCTGTTTATACACCGCTTCATAGTGTAAATACTATAGTTACAGTTATTTCTGGTTTTGATTCTGTAATAAATAATAGCCCAGTAGTGCTTGGTAGTGAAGAAGAAAGCAGGGCGGAATTTGAAAAAAGACGTAGCCTTTCCGTTGCAAAAAACGCTCAAGGTTCAATTTCTTCGCTCTATGGGGAGTTATCGCAAATAGAAAATGTTGTAGATTTGCTCATACTAGAAAACACTACTTCAGTTACAAAAACTATAAAAAATGTAGAGGTTGAAGGGCATAGCATACTTATTTCTATAGCAGGCGGAAATGATGTTGAAATAGCTACAGCCATATATAGAAAAAAAGATGCAGGTTGTGGCACAAGTGGAACGCAAGTAGTTGAATATGTAGATAGTGCCTTTGGTGCAGTTTACAAATATAATATTGTTCGCCCAAAAAGCGTGAATATTTTTATGCAGGTGCATATTACAATAAAAGAAGATACAAAAGCCGACATTGAAGAAACTATTAAACAAATTCTTGTAGAAGATTTTTATGGGCGATTAATCAATACTCAAGGCTATACCACGCATGAAAGAGTGCATATCGGGGCGGATATTTTAGCTTCTCGCTTTTATTTGGCTTTGCTAAATGCAGGCATTAGCGAACTTACAAAGATAGAGCTTTCATTTGATAATAGCAATTTTTACGATTCTTTATCAATCAATGCCGATAATATCCCCGCTTTATCAGCAGAAAATATTCACTTTAGAACCTTTATACCCTAAAATAAAAGGGAAAAGTATGAAAAATTTTGAACAAACCCTACAGTCACAATACAGTAATAGCAAAAAAATAATCAAATTTCTTGAGGGTATAAACACACTTATAGACCCAATAGACGATATAGCCCTATTCTATAATCACTACTTTCTAGTAGAAAATGCACAAGGCGTATTACTAGATATTTGGGGAAGAATAGTAGAAATAAATCGTGCCATAAAAATTAGAGATAAAAGCTCTTTTGGCTTTTTGGGGCAAGATAGCGAAGGCTTCAATAATGCTAACTTTATAGCAACAGGCCTAAGCGATGTATATAACCTTGCTGATGATGCCTATAAAACACTTATATTATTGAAAATAGGTGCAAATATCGCAGCAAGCAATGCCCAAAATATAAACCAAGTTTTGCAAAATATCTTTATAGGTAAAACAGTGTATGTGCTTGAAAGAAAAAGTATGGTATTACGATATGTTTTTGAATTTTTACTTGAAGATTTTGAACGTGCAATACTTGAAGAAATACATATTTTGCCTAATGGAGCAGGCGTAGGAATAGAATACCTTGAAATACTTCCAGAAGAAACCTTTGGCTTTTTTGGAAGTGAATTATCGGGTTTTAACGAGTCTAGCTTTATGGAGCGTGGACTTGTAACCATACAGACAAATTAATTTATTTTGAAGGAGAGTTACATGATTGAATATCCGCGAATAATACCATCATCATTTGCCAGTAAAGGTGATAAAACGCTTATTCCAAAAACGAATGACCCAACCTCAGGTGAAGCCAGTTTTGATTATGGCTTTCCACCAATTACTCAACTGCCCATAAAAGCGGGCGGTGTTGCTCCGCGTAGAAATGATTTTAACGGTATCTTCAATGCCATTACAGAGCATTTAGTCTATAATCAAGCGGGTGGTGCTTTGTATTGGAGTGAAGAACTAAACTACCCTATAAATTCTATTGTGACAGCAAGTAATAATATCCAATACCGCTGTATTCTTGAAAATGGAATTGATACAGAAATAGGAAGCAAAAACCCAATTGAAGAACCTGAATACTGGGAAAATGCCCTTGCTCCATTATTATATACAGGTGCTTTTATAAGCCTTTTTGAAGATGAACCACCAGCAAATTTCTATAAGCGAGATGGAACAATAATAAGTAATGCCAGTGTAATTGTTCCGCGTCTATACAAAAGTTTACAGCTAGAACACAATGCTTGGAAACTTATAAGCGAAGAAGAATACCAAAATAGAAGAGATAATGAAATATGGAATGGTGTAGGCGGTGTACCCTTCTTTGTGCTAAATACTCAAGCAAATACAATTCGCTTGCCCGATACGCGGGGTATGTATGAAGAAGGTATAGGCTTTGATAATATGCTTTCAACAGGTGAGGTGCATGGCGATATGATACGAAATATCACAGGTACACTTGGCGGTGCTTACTATGGCTATGCAAAACCATTTTCAGGGGCTTTTACTCAATCAACATCAATGGGACATGCAGGAACTGAGGGTGCATATAATACTGGTATTGTAAATGTAAATTTTTTAGCTTCAAATGTTGTTCCAACAGGTAATGCAAATAAACCTCGTGCCTATGGTGTACTTCACTGTGTGTATGTGGCTTAGGGGGAAATATGAAAGAAATAGTATATCAATACAGCAATAAAGGGTATTTTTTAGGCGAAACTATAGCATATAATGGCAATATGCCAATAGGTACAACAACAATCGCCCCAAGCTTTGAAAGTGGGTGTATTCCCTATTGGAATGGCAAATCATGGGAACAAGTAGAAAATCATGTTGGCGAAAAAGGCTATGTTAATAATGAATTTTTTGAAATTACAGAATACGGCAAGTACCCAACTGGCTGGACTAGCGAATACGTAAAATCCTTTGAAGAAATTCAAAGCGAAAAACTAAACCAAGCAGAACAAATAACAAAAATATTTAAAGCAAGAACTCTCGAAATAAATGGCTTAAACTTTCCTAAAGACTATAGCCATATTTATGAATGGCTAACCTTTGCAAAGTATAAATCATTAGGAGTAGTTAGTAATAATGCTATAATGGTAGATTCTTTAGGCTATAATATGAATGAATATAGTGTTGAAGCAATAGAAGGCTACATGTTCCAAATTATGCGTGAAATTACAACTCTTAATTCTGAACATAAAGCACTTATTGATAGAATTATGGCATGCAAAAGTATTTCAGAACTTAAAGCTATAGAACTTGTTATTCCAGAAAGTTAGAATAAATTAGGGGCTATATGCCCCTTTACTTAACATTATTTTTTCGATTCAAAGCCGTTAAAGACATAAAAACACACAAATATAAAGGATTGACTTTTTATTACATACAAGGAATACTGCCAAAAGTTAGCAAACGAGGGTAGAATATGACTATATCAAAAAAAGAGATGATAAAGGTATATCTTTGCGGAATGGCAATGGGTGCGGCAGATGTTGTACCTGGTGTTTCTGGTGGAACTATAGCTTTTATTACAGGTATTTATCAAAATTTATTAAATGCTATACAGTCATTCGACAAGAAGTTTATACAATTATTTTTTACAGGAAAATTTGCTGATGCATTAAAGCGTATTCCTTTTGCTTTTCTTATTCCTTTATTGTTAGGTATTGTTACTTCTATTGTATCATTAGCTAATATTCTTATATACTTACTTGAGCATGAACCACTTATAATTTGGACTTTCTTTTTAGGGCTGATATTAGGCTCAACCTTTTTGCTAGGCAAGGAATTACCTCAAAAAAATGCAAAATCTTTTTTTATATTTATTCTTGGATTTTTTGCAGCTTTATCATTATCATACCTACCAAATATGAAGTTACCAGATGGCTATATTTACACTGCTATAGCTGGTGCAATTGCAATTTGTGCAATGATTTTGCCTGGAATTTCAGGTTCTTTCTTGCTTGTAATTATGGGTAAGTACGATACTGTTCTAACAGCTGTAACTAATTTTGATATTGCAACATTAGGCTCTTTTATTATTGGTGCTATATGCGGTATTCTTAGTTTTGTACATATTCTAAACTATGCCTTGAAACATTACTATTCTGCTACTATAGCCTTTTTAGCTGGCATAATGCTTGGTTCATTACGTCATATTATTTTACAAATTCCTATGCCTGAAAGTTTTTCAAGCGTAGCAACAATAGTAATATTTACTTTCGTTGGCTATGCAATTCCTTTAGTGCTAAATAAAGTTGCAAATAAATAAGATAAGTATTTGACGACATTTCTATTCTATTTATTTCGTATTTTTTTGTCTCCGACGGCTTAGGGAAGGTCAATTCCCTAAGAACCCACGTAAACAAAAGTGCGAAGCACTTTTGTTTTCCTTTTCATAGCTAACACAATTCATTTTTTATAGATATTTTCGTGGCTAAGGCGATTAACGGAAGTGGGATTAGTAAATGGTAGTCGAGAGCAAAAGGCAATATGTGCAACACTTGCTATCGCAAGTGAGAAAAGATTTATAAAGAAAACTGCAAAACTGTCTCACTTGTGTAACAAGTGCTGGAAATTTTACACTAGAGCAACCTACCATTTCCTAGTCCAACTTCCGTTAATCACCTTAGTCACGAAAATTTATGTAACAAATTAATTTTATAGCACACTCCAAAAATATCAAAAGCTGATTTCTAGTGAACGCAGTTCAGTAGAAATCAACTTTTGATATTTTTGCATTAGGGATTCTAAAGGGACTTAGTTCCTTTAGCCCTCGGAGAGAAAAAAGACATAAAAAAAATAATATTTTATACTATACAAAATTGGAATTAAGCGGATAAGCATTTGACGAGGTTTATATTTTAGTCTATCTTTATTAAAATCCTAATTTTTATAAGAAGATATACTATGAATATAGAAGAAGCATACCATTCACCTGAGCATTGCCAAGCATTTATAAAAAAAATTGAAGAAAGCATGCAAAAAATAGGGCGTGAAGTTCGTTTTATGGAAGTGTGTGGAACACATACTGCGTCTTTATTTCAATCTGGTTTGCGTTCGCTTTTACCTAAAAGTTTACACCATATTTCTGGCCCTGGTTGTCCTGTGTGCGTAACACATGAAGACGAGGTTGAAACATTTCTTTCGCTTGCATCTTTAGATAATACAATTATTGCTACTTTTGGTGATTTAATTCGTGTACCAAATGGTGTAGGCACAAGCTTGCAAAATTCTACTTTTGGGGCAAATTCACGCCTAGAAATTATATATTCACCGCAAGATGCTATTACTTTAGCACAAAATAATCCTAGTCATAATGTTATATTTTTGGGCATTGGCTTTGAAACTACAGCTCCTATTATAGCGGCTACAATCTTGCAAGCAAAAGCTTTAAATGTTGCTAATTTTAGTGTGTACTCACTGCATAAAACTGTTGCTCCTGCACTGCATGCACTATTAGATGAAGAACAAGATGAAAAAGTGCTTGTGCCATCAATTGATATTTTCTTACTTCCTGGACATGTTGCTTGTATTACTGGGGTAGACTACTTTAATTTTATTGCTACAAAATATAAAAAGCCTGCTATAGTAGCTGGTTTTGAAGCGGTAGATATGGCTTATGCTATCTATTTAGCTTTAGAACAAATTGTAGAAAATGTAGCAAAAATAGAAAATGCCTACACAAGAGTTGTAAAAAATGAGGGCAATCCAAAAGCTTTAGCTTTAATGAATCAAGTCTTTGAAGAGCAAGACGCGTACTGGCGTGGGCTTGGTAAAATTCCAACTAGTGGCTTAAAAATACGTTCTGAATACAAAGAATTTGATGCAATTGATAGATTTAATATAACTACACCAATATCAAAACCAACGCCTTGTCGCTGTGGTTCTGTTCTTAAAGGGCATATTCAACCAACAGAATGCCCTCTTTTTGGTAAGGCTTGCACACCGCAAAAACCGCTTGGACCTTGCATGGTTTCAACTGAGGGTGCTTGTGCTTCTTACTACCGATATGTTGGTATATAAATAATTTGAAGGATGCAATAATGGAAACTCTTTCTTTAGATGCTGGCTCTGGTGGCAGAGCTTCACAACGCCTTATACACGATTTATTTCTAAAATATTTCGATAACCCAATACTAAATACTATGAATGATGCGGCTTTGCTAGAGCTAAAATCGCCTCTTGCTTTTAGTACCGATTCTTTTGTTATTACTCCGCTAGAATTTAAAGGCGGAAATATAGGTAATTTAGCTGTTCATGGAACTGTGAATGATGTTGCTATGTTAGGTGCAAAACCTAAATATATTTCAGCGGCTTGCATTTTGGAAGAGGGCCTAGACCTTGCACTACTTGAGCGTATTGTTGCTTCAATGGCACAAGCTGCAAAGGAAGCTGGTGTATTAATAGCTACGGGTGACACTAAGGTAGTTCCTAAAGGTGCATGCGATAAAATGTTTATTAATACTACTGGAATTGGCGAAGTTTTAGTTAGTACTCCGCCCTCTGGTAACCGAGCAAAAGCGGGCGATGTAGTAATAATTTCAGGTAATCTTGGCGACCATGCCCTTGCAATTATGGCTGCACGCGAAAACTTTTCATTTATTCAAACAATTTCATCTGATTGTGCATCACTAAACCACATTATAGAAAAATTGGTTACTACTATTGACGAGGTTCATGTGCTTCGCGACCCTACTCGCGGTGGGCTTGCAACAACATTAGGCGAAATTGCACAGCAATCTGATGTAGATATTTTACTTGAAGAAAAACTTATTCCAGTTGCTAAAGATGTTTCTTCTGCCTGTTCATTACTTGGCTTAGATCCTTTATACCTAGCAAATGAAGGCAAATTTATTTGTATTTTACCTGAAGAAGATGCCGCTAAGGCAATAGAAATTATGCAAACATTCCCAGAAGGTAAAGATGCTAAAATTATTGGTAAGGTGCTAGAAAAAAATGGAAAAGCTAAAGTTTCATTAAAAACACATATTGGCGGTGAACGCCTTTTACCAATGCTTGAGGGAGCTCAACTACCTAGAATTTGCTAGAAAGTTAATGTATTTATTCATTAGGGTTAAACTATTTAGCCATAAAAAAAGGAAGCTCTTGAGCTTCCTTTTTGTTTTATAATATATTCTTTATTCTTATGTTAGTACAGGAATTAGTAAGTAACATAGGAAAGTTACAACACCAACGCCTAGAATATTTAAGAATAAACCAGCACGAATCATTTCTGAAATTGGAACGTGTCCGCTACCAAAAACAATACTGTTTGGAGGTGTTGCAACAGGCATCATAAATGCACATGAAGCAGCAACCGCAGTTGGAACAG
>CAYJFV010000033.1:0-11167 GCA_964369275.1 uncultured Desulfovibrionaceae bacterium | reverse complement strand
TGCTTCACCTGCTCTTGCTGCTTCGATAGCCGCATTAAGTGCAAGTAGGTTTGTTTGATCTGCAATATCTGAAATAACGCCCATAACTGTGTTGATTGATTGAGCATGTTCAGCTAAGGCAGACATATTTGTGCGTAGTGTAAGCGATTCTTGACGTACATTTGTGATAGCATTCATGCATTTTTTAGTAACGTTAGCACCAGCAATAGCCTTTTCTCTTGTTGTATCTGTAATTTCAGCACTTGAAACAGCATTTTTTGCTACTTCAATAATAGTTGTATTCACTTCTTCCATACCTGTAGCAGTAGCTTCAATTCTCAGTGCTTGATCGCCAACGCTATTTGTTGAAAGTTCAATTTGTGCAGAAAGTTCTTCAGAAGCAGAAGCAACAATATCAACAATACTTTCTAATTCGTGTGCGGCATCTAAAAGCCCTTCTTTACGGGCTCGTGCGGCTTGTTCTGCGGCTTGGTTTGCTTCTTCTTTAGCTTTTTCAGCTTCAATAACAGCTTGCTTTGCTTCTTCTGTAGCTTTTTCAGCTTTATGCACTGTGTTAGCTAGGTTTTCAATCATAATACCCATACCTCTAGCAAGGTCAGCAATTTCATCGCCTCTTTCTAGGGTTTTTGCCATACCGGCCTTCTTTTCAGGCTTAATTTCAAGGTTACCATCAGCAACGTAAAGTGCAATTTCAGCACCTTCTCGCATTGCGTTTGCAATACCTCTTGCTACTGTGAAAATAATAATACTTGCTATTGCAATAATAATTAAAGCAAGAATAATAATATTAAGTGTAAGTTCATTTGCAGGGGCATCAAATTCAACTACAGGGGTATCAATAACTACATACCAACCATAGTCAGAAACAGTTGCAAAATGCCCAACAGATTCAACGCCTTCAAAAGAAAATTGTACCCTACCTGTTTTTAATCTTGCTATGTCTTTTGTATGCGGTAAGTACGTATCGTTTGTGCCTATAAATTCTTCTTCTCCGTCCATAATTATATCAAAAGCAGAGTTGTATACATAGGTTCTTGATGATGGGAAGAGCTCTAAAGTTCCTGCTGTTTTGGCATACATTGTAGCAAGATCAACAATAAAGCAAAGTGTACCTACTACCTTATTTGAATTGCTCATAATTGGCACAGCAATATAGGCAGAATATTTACCCGTTGTAGAAGAAACTCTTGTTTCTAAACCAACCTTACCTAATAATGCGTCTTTAATAGCAATATACTTTCCTACATCAATACCAATACTTTTCTTTTCTGTATTTGCAACCACAATACCTTGTAAATTTGTTACATACGAAACTGTAATATCAGGGTATTCGCTTTTTGATTTTGTAAGGTACTCGCTTACATAAATTTGTCTTTCTTTAAATTCTTCAGAATTTGGATCTTCTATAGCCATTTCAGCAAGAGTTCTGATTGTATTTAGGCGGCTTGTTGTAAGAGCAATACCTCTCATGTAATTCATAACATTGTTAATTTCATTCGCTTGAACTGCGGCAAGCTCGGTAAGCTGAATATCAGCTTGGCTTGTAAAGTCCTTTTTTGCTATATAGCCAGCTACTGCTGCTAATATTCCAAGCCCAATTACAGTTGGTACAAGAATATATAGCATCATTCTCTTTAAAAGGCTCATTTTCATAAAAATACTCCATGTATAAATTACATATTATTAAAAAGCATACTGCTCACATTTGATTAACGACTACTGCATGAAATTCTTTAGATAATATTTTAGTTTTTTTGAATTTTTTATAATTTAGAATAAGAAAAACAACTTAAAAAACAAGTAAAACATCGCTTGTGTTTGAACTGAACACATATACAAATTTGTAGCATTATAGAAATCATTGTTATAATCAACGCAAGAATAATGCAAAATATAAAATTTTCATTTTTTTATAAATAAATTTAATTTTGCCCTAAAGTTATTTATAAACTTTTCGATAAGAATTGTGATGAGCATAAATTTTTATTTTTTATAGAGCCTGTTGGTTAGTCAAATATTTTCAAACATATTTTATCCTGTATTTGGGAGGATAGTATGATTTCAAGTATTGGCAATGATTTTTCTTCTACTATAGCAAATCCTTATAGTTTAATTGAAGAATTTAAAATTACAAATGGCACAAGTTCAAGTAATCAAGAATTATATAACGAAGCTAAAGCAAGAATTGAAAAAATTTCACAGAAGAATGATGCTCTTGTTGCGAACTTATCAATGCTTCAATTACAATCTGCTTCACAACAAAATATATTAAATAATTTACCCACATATAATAGTAAGGGTGAAGTTTCTTCAAGTGCTTTAGAAGAAGCACAAGAAGGCTTACCAAGTTTTTCTGAAGCAGCTTTTATGCAAAGTTTAGGCCCGTCTTATGTTACTATGAACGATATGACACAAAGTCATAAAGAAGTTATGGCAGAAGCAATAACTCGTATTGAAGATACAGCACAAGAAGCTGTTGAAAACGGGCAAGAAACTCGCCGTGAAGAGCTAGAAGAAGCTCAAGCCCTAGCTAGAGAAAATAATGGTGTTCTTGAAAATATTGAAGAAATGCGAGAAGTTGAAACTGGTGACGAAACTAATCGAACTGATGCTGCTAAACCAAGTTCAGAAGAAACTACACCTAAAGTTAATACCTCCACTGATGACTTAAAAATTGAGTTTGAAACACAAGAAAAACCTAAAGAAATTAAAAAAGAAAGCTTTGGTGTTGAAGTTCAAGCTCTACCAGCTAATGCAAAACCTGTTGATATATTTGTATAATTTATATCTAAGTTATGTTATGATTCGAACGATTAACTTAACTATATGTCCGTAAATAAGGTGAATAAATTTTTCACTTGCGATAGCAAGTGTTGCACGTATTGAGTTATGCTCTTGACTACCATTTACCCGTCCAACTTCCGTTATTCGCCTTAGCCACGAAAATGTAAGTAGAGAAAATATTGTGTATGCTGTAAAGGAAGAAAAAATGCCCTTGAAAAATGTTTGCATTTTTCAAGGGCATTATTGATGACGTGGGTTCTTAGGGACTGTCCGTCCCTAAGCCCTCGGAGAGAAAAAGAAAAATGGATACTTACTACAAACTGGAATAAGGTAAATTGTTACTCTATTAATAGCAATTTAGGTAAGTTGAGCTAGGGCAGTTTCTTTTTCTGCTACTAACCTTGCCTGAACAGCTTCACGCACTTGTGGTGTTGAAGAGGTGAACTGAGTTGCTCTTATATCGTACACGCTTGATATAAAATCTTTTTCGCTAAGGTTTGAAATAGAGTTTAGTGCTTTGGTGAGAATATTTTTTGCTCCTGTTGCACCGTGTTGAACAGCAGTTGACCATACAACTTGTTGCAGTGTTTTAGATTCTGTATTTAGCCCGCTATCTTCTAAGGTTTCAAAGGCAGGGTCAAAGTGGCTTTTTTTAATAAAATCTTCTTGTAATTTATCAAAGCGTTCACTTTCGTTTGTTGCTACACTTTTCCAAGTATTTGGCATTTCACCCTCTTTAGAGCCTGTATTTGCATTGGCTATATCGCTAAATTTATCTGCAATATCAGGTGCTTTTTCTTTTAGAAAATTCACAAAAGAGTTGAAAGTACCAGTGTTTGAAGCAATTTGATATTTCCCATAGGAAGTACCGCCAACTCTATCGTAGCCTATAGTAGAACTTCCATTAGAACCTGATTCATATTTAGCGGACAAGTCGCCTAAACCAGTATTTTCTTCTAATACTTCTGCATTTTCTATTTCTGCTTTTTTATTTTCAACATTTTGTAATGTTTCTAAATCTTTTGTTTGCAGTAGTTTTTCTTTTGCAATTTTATTAAATTCTACACGCGAAAGTGTATTTAGCGATGAAGAGTCTAGCGGAATGGCAGATCGAAGCAAAGTTGCAAGTGTTGGAGTATCAAAAAGTTGAATACCATTATTTTGCTTTAGCTCAATTCCGCGAATTGGGCGTTCATGCACTTCATTAGCTGGTTCAGGCTCAACTTTAGGCTCTTCAATAATAGTTAAATCTATCTGATTTGGAAATATTTTTTGTACGCCAGCTTTACTTAAAATATCATTTGTTGTTCTGTAGGTATTATTAATTTCTTTTGTAAGTTGAGCATCTTGTATAGCTTTTTCAGCACTTCTGTTTGCTTGCAGAATTTGTGCAGAAACATCGGCAGGGGCAAACTGCCCAATTGACTGCAAATCAGTTGGGATAGTTGCGTTTGATTGCCTATAGCTTTCTTCATTACCTTGCAAGCCAGCTTCAATATTTGCCTTTACATAAGGGCTTAAGCCTAAATGTGTATCAATATAAGCAGAGGAATTTGACGGTTCAGGGGTAGGGTTTGGTTGCTCAATTTGAGTCAAAAAATTGGCAAATGGATCAGCTTCAGGAGCTTTGCCCCCGTTAGCATAATCGCGTATAGTTTGCGAATAATCGGGCATTGAAGCTCTTTGGCCTACTGAATGAGGTTTAGAAACAAGCATATTTCCCCTCCTAAAAGCATTAAAAATTAATAAGGTATTCCTAATAATTTTATAAAATGCAATAAGTGTTCCATATACCCGTATAAGAAATTTAAAATAAAAAGGGCTGTATAGCACGTCATTCCAGTTCGTAGTAACATACCCAGTTTTTCTTTTTCTCTGCGAGGGCTAAAGGGCGGTCAAGCCCTACGGAACTAAGTCCCTTTAGAATCCCTAATGCAAAAATAACAAAAGCTAAGTTACACGGAACTGTCTATATTAAGTAATTTACTTAAATGTAGTATTGTTCATTTATAAACTGTTCTTGATTATCATGGCTTCCTAGCCATGTAACTTTACCAGTTTTAATGTCATAAACAGCACCTACTACCATTAAAGTTTTATCGCGTAGGCGTTGCTTTACCTCTTCACTGGCACGAATAATTTCCCCAACTTCTTTCCAAACATTTTCTACAATTAGTTTTTCTTTAATTTCAAGAAGTTCTTCTGGATTAGGTTCAGGAAATTGCTGGCAAGTGCTTAGGGTAAGCGGAATAAGAGGGCGTAATAAATCTTGCAAATTTCGTGAAAAGCGTTTGTTTGCATACACTGCATCAACTGTTGAATAAATTGCACCGCAATTTGTATGCCCTAGCACAAGGATTAAAGGTACATTCAATCCAAGTAGCGAGTAGTCTATACTACCTAAAACTTGGTCGCCCACAATATTACCAGCTACACGGATAACAAAAACATCGCCATTACCTTGATCAAGCAAAGTTTCAACAGGCATTCTTGCATCAGAGCAAGCTAAAACTGTAGCAATAGGAAATTGACCATGAATAGCAGTATGTTGGCGTTTAATTGCGTTTTCGCCAAGTTGCTCGCTTTGGTTAGACATATAGCGTAAATTACCATGCTTTAATTCTTCAAGAGCTTCTTCAGAAGTTAAATTCAAGGCTGTTCTATCTTCACTATCATTATTTTGAGAGGCATTTTTATTGAATTTAGATTTTGTAAAGCCTAAAATATCAGAAAGTAATGAGCTCATTTATCTAATGTCCTATTATATTAGTGTTAAAATTTTCCTTGATAGTTTTCAAAAGCTATTTGTATAGTGTCAACTAAAACTTCATGTATTGCAGTATCTTCTCTTGGGCTCTCATAGTTTTCTGAATAGAAAATTACACCTGAATCCCAAACAGTTTCATTAGTTTTAGCGTTAATTATTGTAAGAATTAGGCTAATATCAATTGAAGAAATTAGAACTTCTTCATAGTTATTATCTTCAAAGTTTGCAATTCTGAAAGAGGGGATATTTACATTTATTAAATAATCGCCTATGCCAGCATTTGCCCAAGTTCCAATTCGCCTTAAATTTACTTCATCACGTACAATTGTTGCTACTTGAAAAGGTATTTCCATTTCAACAGAAGCTTGCTTAATTTCGCCAATGCTTATAGTTGCACCTTCTTCTATTAAGCTTATTTCGCTTGATTGTATGGTATCATCGTGCAAGCCTAAGATTTCATACCCGCAAGCAGATAAATTTATGCTTAAGGCTATAAGTAAGAAGTGATGAAATGAAAATAGTCTTTTTAACATAACTTATGCGGGTTTTGCTACAATATTTATAAGTTTTTGAGGCACAACTATAACTTTTGCAATATTAAAGCCTTCTAAGTGCTTGCTTACATTTGCATCCGCTAAAGCTAATTCTTCAGCTAGTTTTGCATCAATATTTGCTGGTACATCTAACTTACCACGTAATTTACCATTAATTTGAACTACTAAAGTTACAGTATCTTTTTGTAGTGCAGCAGGGTCATAATTAGGAAAAGTAGAGGTTGTTAAATTTTCCTTTTGCCCTAAAACTTGCCATATTTCTTCAGATAAATGCGGTGTCATAGGTGCAAGAAGAATAAGCAAGCTTGCAATTGCAGAAGATAAAGCTTCTTTACCTTCATCTGATTTTAAACATTCATCTTTCAACGTATATAAAGTATTTACATATTCCATAATTGCAGCAATTGCCGTATTAAACTGGAATTTATTGTTAATATCTTCAATAACTTTTTTAATTGTACTATGTTCTTTGAAGCGTAAATCTTTAGTGCAATCTAGGCTTGCATTGCTGAAGGACGCTGGTGCTACTGGTTTAATATTATCTGCTAATTCAGCACATAAACGCCATACACGGTTTAAGAAGCGGTATGCACCTTCAATACCGGTTTCACTCCAATCAAAATCACGCTCTGGTGGGGCAGCAAAAAGGCAGAATAAACGTACAGTATCAGCACCGAAAAGTTTAATCATTTCAGTTGGGTCTACAACATTTCCTTTAGATTTTGACATTTTAAAGCCGTCTTTCAACACCATACCTTGAGTAAGTAAACGAGAGAAAGGTTCAGCTAAATCAGCAGGGTAGAAGCCTGTATCACGTAAAATTTTTGTAAAGAAACGAGCGTATAATAAGTGCAAAATAGCATGTTCAATACCGCCAATATACTGGTCAACAGGTAGCCAGTAAGAAATAATATCTTTATTTACTGGTTCGCTTGTGTTTTTTGCATCGGCATAACGTGCAAAGTACCAAGAAGACTCAACAAAAGTATCCATAGTATCTGTTTCACGGCGAGCCATTGCATCACACTTAGGGCATGGAGTATTGATAAAGCTTTCAGTATCAGGAAGTGGAGAACGCCCATCATCGTTGATTTTCACATCAGTTGGTAGTAGCACAGGTAAGTCTTTTTCTGCTACAGGCACAATACCGCAAGTATCGCAATATACTACAGGAATTGGGCTACCCCAGAAGCGTTGGCGAGAAATATTCCAATCGCGTAAGCGAAAGTTTACAGTTTTCTTACCTAATGCTAATTCTTCTAGTTTTGCAATAACAGCACTTTTGCCTTCTTCTGATTCTAAGCCATCAAAAGCAGGGTAGCCAACAGAATTTGTCATTACACCGTATTCTGTCATCGCTTCTGTCATTTTATCTAGTTCTAATACTTCATTTTTTGGGTTGATAACAATTTTGATATCTAAACCAAATTTTTTGGCAAACATAAAGTCGCGTTGGTCATGTGCAGGAACGCCCATAACCGCACCAGTGCCGTATTCAGCAAGAACAAAGTTACCAAGCCAAAGTTGAACTTTTTCATTTGTAAGTGGGTGAATTACATACGCATCAGTAAAGATACCGTCTTTTTCAAGCGAATCTGACTGACGTTCGTTCTTATCCATAGCACCTACTTTTTCAATAAATGCTTCAATTTTTGCTTTATTAGGTGAGTTTTTAATTATTTCTTCAACTAATGGGTGTTCAGGAGCAAGCGTAAGGAAGGTTACACCAAAAAGAGTATCAGGGCGTGTAGTAAAAACAGGAATTTTAGTTTCTGTATTTTCTAGTGTGAAATCAATTTCAGCACCAATACTTTTACCAATCCAGTTTTTTTGCATTGAAATAACACGTTCTGGCCAGCCTTCTTCTAATAGCTCTAAATCGTTCAATAATTCTTCTGCGTAATCGGTAATACGTAAGAACCACTGAGTCATTGGTTTTTGCTCTACCACGCTATCGCAACGCCAGCAAAGCCCGTCTTCCACTTGTTCGTTTGCTAAAACAGTATTACAAGATGGACACCAGTTTTGCATTGCATTTTTTCTATACGCTAAACCTTTTTCAAGTAGGCGAATAAAGAAAAGCTGTTCCCATTTATAATAATCTGGGTGACAAGTAGCAATTTCACGCTCCCAATCGTAAGAATAGCCTAATCTTTTAAGCTGTTCACGCATGGTGTCAATATTTGCATAAGTCCACTTTGCTGGGTGAGTATTATTTTTTATAGCCGCATTTTCAGCAGGTAAACCAAAAGCATCCCAGCCCATTGGGTGCAGAACATTAAAGCCTTGCATACGCTTATAACGAGCAACTACATCACCTATAGAATAGTTACGCACATGCCCCATGTGTATATTACCTGATGGGTATGGAAGCATTTCAAGAAGGTAATATTTAGGTTTTGATGAAAAATTTTCAGCATGATAAGTATTATTATCTTGCCAAAATTTTTGCCATTTTTCTTCAATTTGTCCGTGTTCATAAGTTGATGGAAGTGACATAGTATCCTCAAATATAAGTATTAATCTATAATTTTATGTTATGTAAAAAGTAAATATACTACTTTTTATCTTGCTTTTCTTCTATAAGTACATTTTTATGTACAGCATCTAGCAAGCCATTTACAAAAGAATGAGCTTTGTATTCAGCAAATTTATTTGTTAATTCAAGTGCTTCTGCAATTGAAACTTTTACTGGTATATCATCGCGGTACAGCATTTCATATAGTGCTATACGTAAAATTGTAAGTTCTATTCTACCTAATCTATCTAGTCGCCAATTTTTCGCATAGGCTTTTATGGTGTCGTCTAGTTCAGATAGATATGTCCAAACGCCTTCAACTAGTTCCCAAGTAAAGCCTTCGGGTAGAAGTGGAGCAATTGGCATATCTTCAATAACGTCGTCATCTTGCATTGGAATACTGTTGATTGATGGTAATTGAGCGTTCTCACCTGTAAGTTCATCGTCATTCAATTCGTATTCAGCAACATTTTTTTGCGAGTAAATACTTACACGTGGGGTAGAGGTGTAGGCTTCTTTCAAGTCTTGTAAAGATTTTATTTTATAAAATTCAAGGCTATACAAAATTTGAAACGCAAGTGAACGAGCTTGAGAGCGATTAATTTGCGGAGATTTTTTTGGTTTAGACAAAGTAAAGTCCTTTTTTTATTATTCTACAAGTCATAGATAGTCTATGAAATTATATTTTTATGTTTAGAACGCAATTAAATTTGTTCAAGAACTCTAATAGTTTCAAGCACAGCAGCAGCAGCTTCCGCACCTTTATTGCCTGATTTTAAGCCAGCTCTATCAATAGCTTGTTCAATATTATCAGTAGTAAGTAAACCAAAACCAATAGGAGTATCAAATTCTAAGCTAACTTGAGCAAGGCCTTTTGTTGCTTCGCTTGCAACAAAGTCAAAGTGTGGTGTAGAGCCACGAATAACTGCACCAAGAGCAATAATGCCATCGTATTTTTGTGCTTTAGCAATTTTTTTAGCAACTATTGGCATTTCAAATGCACCAGGAATACGAATAATGTCTATATCAGCTTCGCTTGCACCGTGGCGTGTAAGGTAATCAACAGTGCCACCAACTAATCTTTCTACAACAAAGTCGTTAAAGCGAGTAGCAACAACTGCAAATTTTAGTCCGTTAGCTTGAAGCATTCCTTCAATATTTTTCATAGTAACCTTCTTTTTATAAAGTTTTATTTATTATTCATGTTAATAACACGAGTACCGTTTTTTTGAATTTTATTTGCTTGAGTTTTAAAGTCTTGCAACCAATTTTTAGCTAAAAGTGTATCCGCTAACCACTCAACACTATGCACAACTTCGCGGTTATCTTTAATATTAATAAGCGTACGCCCAACACCAAGCTTACATGATGGACAACCCACAATTATTGGCTGTTTTGCTTTATAGCTTGGTAATACTGCTTTTAGCTTTTTCTTTTTTCTTTCACGAATTGCATTGTATACTTTTGGTGAAGAAATTGCACCCGTGCCAGATTCGCCACAACAACCAGTATTAATTGTTACTGTTGCACCAGTTAACCCCTCTAAAGCCTTAGCCGCTTTACCACCGCCAGTAGTAGCTTTCACACCAGACCATTCAGGGTGACATGAAGTGTGGTACAAGAAGCTTTCGCCCTCTAGCACTGTTGAGTGTTCAATTTTATCAGCCAAGAATTGAACAGTATCTTCATAAGGCAATTCTTCGCCATTTTTTGTAATAAAATGCCTTGCAAGACTATCACGGCATGAACCACATGCGGCAACAAGTCTAGTAACATCTAAGCCAGCATTATCGGCAATATCTAGGCATTTTGCAATGGCTAATTTATTGCGTTCAAGGTTGTCTTTATAGTTTCCATCTGCACCAGAAGAAATAAGTGGATATCCGCAACATAAGTGCTTTTGTGGTACAACTACAGCATAGCCAGCTTTTAGAATAAGAGCTAAGCTTGATAAAGCAATTTTACGCGAAAATAAAGCACCACCGCAACCAGGGAAGTAGAATACAGCTTTTGTTTTACCTTCTTCATTCAAAGTTGGATTTTCAGGAATGAAAATACCGCCTTTTTCTAAATGAAGCGTATCATAAAGGTTACCAACACCAGTTTCAGGCCCTTTATCTGAGAAAAGTGGGTTTTCTAGGCGTTGCCTCCAAACACTTGGCACAAGCCCAACTACTTTATTTTGAACTTTTTGCCCAACGCCAGCAAGCTTTGCAACTGTTGGCACACGAGAAGCAGGTTTTTTAGATAAGTAGTTTAGAACTTGACTTTTAATTGGGTGACCACTTGCTTTTTCATCTTCTAAGAAAGCACGTAAAGCAAGGGCAACATCAGCAGAAGTAATTTTTACTGGGCAAACAGAAGTACAACGCCCACAACCTGTGCAGTGTTCCATAAGGTGGCGTAATTCTTCAAGTAATGCTTTTGACGGTGTTCCTTGTGTAATTTGTGTATAGTAAATAGCTTCGGCAATTGCACCAAGCACCATATTTTTATTACGTGGGTGGTAATGGTATGATTTTTCAGCATAAACCATAGGACAAA
>CAYJFV010000032.1:0-11184 GCA_964369275.1 uncultured Desulfovibrionaceae bacterium | reverse complement strand
GTGCCTTCAAAAAACTTTACTTGCCAAGGTGCATTAATCACAAACATATACGCCCCTTTGCGTATTGCTTCTTGAATAAGGCTAGCGTATTGCTTTTCTTCATTTTGCCAAATAACAGGCGGTAACCACCATGAAATTCTTGGTAAAATAGTTTTAGAAGTTGCCCTTAATGTGCCTTGTGAAAGCCATAATGCTGTTATAGAAGAACGTGCAGAACGCGTTTCTTTACCTTGCAATAACCTTGCTTTCAAGTGCAAGTTAGACTGCTTTTTATGATGAATAGGCTTTGGTAGAAGTAAAACATCATTTACATCTTTAGCTTCTTTTCTACCGTGGCTATTTTCTAGTTTCTTTTGCCATTCATTTAAAATCTGCTGTAATTCTTTTTCTTTTCTATCAATAAGAAATACAGGAGTTCCAGGTTTTGGCATTTTATGTTGCGGCAGCTTTAAAGATAAAGTTCCTGCTTTAGGAACAGCTTTAGGCACACCTAAAGTTGAATGCCACTTTTCATCTTCATAGCCAATACGTAAATAATCGTACTGAATTAATGGAATACGTGGCTTTATAAATGGTAGTTGTTCACTTTTCTTTTGCTTCTTTTCTGGTGGTGAAAATTGAATATGTCCAATAAGCATACCAGAAGAAGTTTGTTCATTCACAGAAGTAATACTTTTATTTTTTTGTGGCAAGAAAGAACCATTTGTACGTGGTCTGCCTAGTGCCATTTCTAAAAGCTCTACCGCTTCTTTTTTTGCCTTAGGGTCGTCGCCCTCATCGCGTAAAATTCTATAAGCCAATACGGTATGGTATACATAATGGCTACCCTTCTTTCTGCCTTCAATTTTCCATGATTTAATCTGAGGGATATCAAGCAGGGTTCTAGCTAGAACATCTAATGATAAATCTAAGCTAGAGAAATATCTACCTTTTCTTTTACCTTGAGTATACACACGCCTACAAGGTTGAACACATCTTCCACGTAGCCCACTTTTGCCACCCATATAGCTAGACCAGTAGCAACGACCAGATACACAAAAACATAAAGCACCGTGAACAAAAAGTTCTAAATCTAGGTTTTCAGGGCATTTTTCGGCTATTTCGCGTATTTCATCAATATTCATTTCACGAGGAAGAATTACACGGTCAGCCCCCATGCTTTTAGCAACTTCTAGCCCTGTTGAATGAGTGATGTTTGATAAAGTAGAAAAGTGCAATTCACCGCTAAAGCCAACTTGTTTTGCTATTTCAGCTATGCCAATATCTTGAATAATAAGGGCATGTGGTTTTACATCGCGTTCAAGCCTTGCTATTAAACGCGTAGCCGCTTGTATGTCACTAGGTTTTAGTAAAGAGTTAAAAGCAATAAATACTTTACGGTTTTCACTTCTAGCTAGCTCTGTCATTTTTGCAAGTTCGCTTGTGCTAAAGTTATCTGCATTCATACGTGCAGAAAAATGCTTCAAGCCAACATAGGTGGCATCTGCCCCGGCTGCCATGGCTGATAGAAATGAGGCAACATCGCCAGCAGGTGCTAATATTTCAGGATTTGATATTATATTCATATTTCTTTCTATTTTTTTCTTATTTCTAGCATGTCTATATAATAGTGTAAACAAAAATTAATACCATTAAAATAATTTTTTATTGCATTATAGCGAAAAAAGAAATGTTAAGTGCATATTCTGCAACATTTTATAACTTGACTTTATTGATAACTTTTACTAGTATTTGCCATCGTTTTTTACATTATAAATGTGTTTAATAACTTAACTTTTGATGAGTAAATTGTGCAAAATACCAAAATAGATACCCTAAATAGCTCAATTGAAGCTAATGAATATAATGCTCCAATTGCAATTTTTCATACAAAGTTAAATGATAACTTTGAAATAAACTATGCAAATAGCACTTTTTATGAAGAAATTGGGTATAATAAAGAAGAAGTGGCTAACCTCTTTAGTAATTCTTTACTTTCTATGCTAGAAGAAAGTTCAAAAGAAAAGTTAATTTGTGCATTAAATACTCAAAAGAAACAATATACCTTTACCGTAAATATTATTTGCAAAGATAGTGTAGTTAAAACCTTTATTATTCAAGGGGCAATATTACAAAACGTAAATGAAGAATTTACACAAAATTACCTTGTAGATATATCAAAACAAACACAAATTATTGATACTCTATCATCAATCAATAAATACAGTGAGCTATTTTCTTCTTTCACTGATGATACTTACATTGATTTTGACATTCACGCTAAAACACTTAATCTTTCACCTAATTTTGCCAAGAAATACTCTATTGAACAAAGTGTGCTTGATTATCCTAAAGCTTTAATTGATAAAGGCATTATAAAAGAAGATATTTTAAAAATAGATGAAATTCTTATGCCATACTTGCCTAACTTAGCTAAGGCTGTATTAGAAAATTCTTGCATAAATTCTTCAAATATCATGTCTAAAAATATTGAAGATATAAATATAGTTGATGTAAAAGAACATTATGCTTCACTTTTTACACCAGATGGTAAGCAAACCAACCATATAGTATACCTAAAAATACTTCTTGATAGCAGCAATGTTCCACTTCGTATTATTGGTAAAATTTATGATATTACAAAGCAACAAGCCCAAATTGACCAGTTAAAAATAAAAGCTGAAAAAGATTTACTAACTGGTTTATACAATAAAGTTACCTCTGAAAATTTAGCCTCTAACCTATTTATAAATGGTAACCCAATGCATGATCAATACATTTTAATGATTATTGACGTTGATAACTTTAAAAAAGTAAACGATATCCATGGGCATTTATTTGGTGATATTCTTCTAGCTCAACTTTCAGATCATTTAAAAGATATTTTCCGCTCTGAAGATATTATTGGCAGACTTGGCGGCGATGAATTTATTGTAGTTATGAAAAACTTTTCTACCTACAGTTTCTTACATAGAAAAGCACGTAATATTTGTACTGCATTTAATAAAACATTTGAACATGATACACAAAAAATTGAAATTTCATCAAGTATTGGTATAGCCTATTACCCAATGCATGGTACAGATTTTACAACCTTATATAAAAATGCCGATAAAGCACTGTATTCTGCTAAAGCAAAAGGCAAAAATAACTATGTAATTTACAATCAAGACACTATACATCCAACATATTTACCCAATAGAACTGAAATTGATGATTCAGGTATGGCACAAAAAAGTTTCAAAGAAAATAAATTTGAATATATCTTTAAACTTCTTTATTCAACAGAAGATTTAAATACTACTTTACAAGCCATTTTAAAAATTATTACAGACGATTTTGGCTTTACCCGTGCCTATATTATTGAACCAAATAAAGATTTTACTTCTTTTTCTAAAACCTATGAATACAATTCATATCCTGATGAAATCTACACACAAAATTGGCAAGATATTTCATTTGCAAATTTTTCTGAAGTTTATAAAGTATTATTAATGTATGAAAGGCTTATTTTTCGCACAATTGAAGAAGCTCCACTGGAATTTCAAGCTATTATGCATCAAAACAAAGTTAAATCTACTATGATTTTCCACGTGCGTGATAAAGACAAGCCAGCTTGTGCAATTGGTTTTGATAATACTAAAAAAATGTCCAGTATGACAGAAGTAGAAGTAAATGAACTTGCTACTTTATCTGAACTTATTGGTACTTTTATAGTTAAAGAAAGTTTAACAAAATCTTAGAAATTAATTACACAATTTATAATTAAAATATTATATTTCAATGAATTATAACTTATAACTTCATATTATCAAGTCATCTCTTGCTTGACAATATACACTTTCAGGGTTATTTTTATATTTATAAATTTTATTACATTCAATAAACTTTTGAATATAATATTTTGTTTAACTATAAATAAACATAAGAGGTTATAATTATGGCTACTCAAATTACTGATGCTAATTTTGAAACACTTGTTATTAAATCAGACAAACCTGTACTTATAGATTTTTGGGCACCTTGGTGTGGTCCTTGCCGTGCTATTGCACCTATTATTGACGAATTAAGTGAAGAATATGATGGTAAAGCAAATATCTACAAAATGAATGTTGATGAAAATACTGCTACACCTGCAAAATACGCTATTCGTGCTATTCCAACTTTAATGATTTTCAAAAATGGCGAATTGGTAGAACAAATTGTTGGTGGTGTTAGCAAAGAACAACTACAAGCTGCGTTAGATAAAGCTTTATAGTATAATTAAAACATTCTTATTAAAGGATAAATAAATGAGTGAAACCATTTATGATTCAGTTATAATTGGTGGCGGACCAGCCGGTATAACAGCAACCTTATATCTTGTAAGAGCTGGCTTAAATGTTACTTTTATAGAAAAAGGTGCTGTTGGTGGTCAAGTTCTATCTACCGCTGAAATTGAAAACTACCCTGGCTTTCCCCGTGCAATTAAAGGCTATGAAATGGCAGATGTTTTTGAAGCTCAACTGCAAAAATATATGTTTAGAAGATTGCAAACTAATGTTGAAAGTCTTTTAGTACAAAATGAAGACAATATTCACATTGTACAAACAGCACGTGGCCCTTTAAAAACTAAAACTATTATTATTGCATCAGGTGCATCACATAAAGAATTAGGTAATCCTAGTGAAATTGCTTTCAAAAATAAGGGTGTATCTTATTGTGCAGTTTGTGATGGAAATTTTTATAAAGGCCAAGATGTTGCTGTAATTGGCGGTGGTAACTCTGCTTTAGAAGAATCACTTTACTTAGCACGCATTGTAAAGCATTTATATATAATTCATCGTCGTAATGAATTTAGGGCAACTAAAATTTATGTTGATAAACTAAAACAACTTGAAAACGTTACTTTCCTAACCCCAACTGTATTAGAAGAAATTAAGGGAACTAACGCTGTTGAGCAAGTAGTTGTGAAAAATGTTGAAACTAATGCACTACAAACTATTGATGTAGCTGGCGTATTTGTGTTTGTTGGTATTCAACCTTCAGGCGATTTTGTTGGGAACGACATAAAAACAAGTGAAGGCGGCTTTATTTACACTGATACTGAAATGCTTACAAATATTCCTGGTGTTTATGCTGCGGGTGATATTCGTGAAAAGCGTTCACGCCAAGTTATTACTGCTGCAGGGGATGGGGCTACGGCTGCTTTATCTGCTATAGCTTATTTGGAGCAACTTAATGCTTAAACTTTCTCGCTTTTCTTTATCTTCAATATTATTAGCTTTAATGCTAAGTCTAAATGCTTGTAGTTCTGATGTTGCCCTAGAGTCGCCAGAAGTTTTGTATTCAAAAGCAAAAGCGGCTATGCAAGAAATGAACTATTCTGAAGCTATTGAACTATTTAGTATAATTCAAAGTGATTTTCCTTTTTCATCAGTTGCTGCTGATGCTGAACTTAGTTTAGCAGACGCATACTTTCTTAATGGTGACTTTTTAGCTGCCGCCGATGCCTATAAGCTATTTAATGAACTTCATCCGCGTTTAGAGGTAACACCTTATGTTATTTATCAAACCGCGTTATCATTAAAAAATGTCAATAATTCTGTTGATAAAACTGTAGCAGAAGCTGGTGAGGCTATTCAATACCTTGAATTACTTATGAGTCTTTACCCTAATTCAGAATTTTCTTTAGAAGCTCCACAAGAAATTCTAAATTGCAAAACAATTTTAGCTGAACATGAACTATATTTAGCTGAAACTTTCTGGAATATGGGCAATAAAGGTGCAGCATACGAAAGATATATGTATGTATTTGAAAACTTTCCAGAATTAACTGAACTTGCCTCTTATGCATTTGATAAAGCTAAATCAGCCTACTTTGAGCATGTAAAAGAGTCTTCTGAAGAACAAAGAAAAGAAGAACACGGATCATGGACGAAGATTTTAGATTGGTTATAGAATAAACATAAAATATAATAAAACCCTCTAATCTATTAGAGGGTTTTATCATTTAAAACATAATTATAACGTATATCATTATTATAAATTCAAATTATAATTTGATTCTAATGAAAATATAATAGTTTTTCTTCTTTTTTTCATTCATTATTATTATTACTTCTTAGAAAAGAGGGGGATAATTTTATGAAGAATTTAGATATTAAAAAGAAAGAAGATAAAAAAAATAGCAACCTTGCAATTGAAATAGGTGCAGAAATTGCACGAAGAAGAAAGATTATTGGCTACACTCAAGTACAAATGGCAAAACTGCTTGGTATTGAGCAAGAATCTTTATCTCGTATAGAAAAAGGTATAATAGCACCCAAATTTTCCCGTATTGAAGCCATTGCACAAGTGCTTGAATGTAGAGTTAGTGATCTTTTTCTAAGTACAAATGAAAATTTTGAAAATGTTTCTACAATGGTTGCAGATAATATTTCTAATCTTTCAAATAAAAATCAAGCTTTAGCTCTTGATATAATGAAAAGTATAGTAACTGCAATAAAAAAGCATTCATAAAACTATAAAAAAGCTTTCTTTTTTCAAAGAAAGCTTTTTTATATAATATTGTTAAAATATTAAATTGAATTAATCATCTTTTTAATCTTTTTCAAGCTTGATAGAATTGAAAACGAAGCACAAGCCTTTTTTCTTGCTTGTTCACGAACTGCTTCGTGTGAATTTCTATTATCTAATAAATCTATTATCTTTGTTGATAAACTATCTACATTATCAAAAGAGTTTAAAAATCCTGTTTCGTTATCAGTAACACATTCTTCAACAGCTGGTGCATGCTCGGCTAAAATCAAACAGCTACAACTCATAGCTTCGGGTAATGTTGAAGCCAAAAGTGTTGGCATTGCAGTATGTACATGCAAATCTGACGAGTTCAAAGCTACTTTATAGCTATGGCTTGTTGGATTTTCTAAAATAACTATTCTATCTTTATATTCAGAAAAATACTTGGTAATAAAGTTTTCATTTTCTGCATTATCTTCGCTTGAATCATTTATTACTTTTCCTACCATAAGAAACTGTACGGTTTTACGTGTATTTAATATTTTTTTAATAGCACCAAATAAAACCATTAAAGAATCATGCGGTTTAATAACTGGCGTTGCATAAGTAATTACTTCATCATTTTCATTCAAATTAAAGTATTTACGCGAAGTTTCTTTATCGCCCGCTTTATAGAAGTAGGTATTAACACCTGCTGGTATTACAGATATTTTTTTCTGAATTGCAGCTGGGAAAGAATCTTTTTGCCATTGTGTATACGTAAACGCTTTATTACAATTATTAAGGATATCTAATTGGAACATATTGCGTATTCTTAATGGGGAAAAATCATTCTTATCTTCATTATTAACGCCTTGAAGCATATCAAATTCAGAACCTTTGTTAAAGTACCAATCACAATAGGCTACGCAAGGTACATCTGGGAATACATCGCGTATATGCAAAGCACAGGCACTACTTGCTTCAAGGAATATCAAATTCGGCATAAAACCACTTTCTTTTAATCTTAAAAGTGAATTTTTAAAGGAATCTGCCCTGCGTAATAAACTTACAGCTGTTTTTTCAGATATAGAACCTTTATAATGGATACGAGGGAACTTTACACTTGTGTGCGACAAGCCCCTTGTAGAAAACTGTTGGTTTCTATATTCTGAAAAATATTGAATTTCATATTCTTTAGTACGCACAGTATAATAAAGTATATGTTTAAATTCAGCTGGATAATATTTTGCAACAAATAATAATTTCATAGCCTATCCTTATTTACAAGTTAATCTTTAATATCTTCATTACTTGTAGATGCTACAACTAAAGCACTTCCCTCAGGCGTATGTATAACTTCGGAAAGAACTTCAACTAAAGTTTGATCAAACTTATGAGTATCCGCTTGCAATCGATCTAAGGCTTCACCTACTGGTAAACCTTTTCTAAATGCTCTATTACTAATTAATGCACAAAAAGCATTTGTTATAGCTAGAATACGAGCATAAATAATAATTTCATCGCCTTTTAATTGAAGTGGGAAACCACTACCATCAATGTTTTCTGACATTCCATGAACGGCTTCTGCAATGTTTTGACTAAAGCCAATACCTGATAATACTTCATAACCTTTAGTTGGTATTTGTTTTAGCATTGCAAATTCTTCGTCAGTTAATTTACTTGTTTTTAACAACACTTCACGCGGAATAAACAATTTACCCAATTGTGAGAAGATTGAAGCATTATGAACAATGCTTTGCTCTTCATCATTAAGGCCAAGCTTTTTACACATTAGCACACCAATATCACTCATCAATTGTGAATGACCTGTTAAATATGGGTCAATTCCTTCAATAGCACGAACAAAGGCATTAATAATGTTTGCTTGTTGTTTTTTATTTTTTTCGCTATTACGTCTAAATTCAGTAATATCTTGGAATGTAGCTACAACACCTTGAATTGAGTTATCTTTTTGTTCATCTCTGAAAGGATACATTGTAACACGATATAACAAAATTTGATCTTGCTTAGGAATTTCACATTCAAAGGTAAGTGTTCTTTCTTCCTTACGAACTTTATTTAAGTTCTCCATGAATAAACCAGCTACTTGCCCTGAAAAAACAGACATTAATGTAGCATTAGCCATATCTTCTTCGTCTTTATCAACAATTTCTGTAAAGGATTTATTGAATATTTTAACATCACCAGTTAAATCTACAAGCGATAAACCAACTTTTAAAGAAATGTTAATACTATCAAGTAAGCTTTTTTGTTGGGTAATAACTTCATATAAGCCACGGAACTTATCAGCTGCAGCACGCTGTTCTGCACCAATCATCATCCACCAAAGCATTGCAAATAGTAGAATAATACCAACAGCAGCCAAGAAAGCAACACTGTAAATTGTCCAAGCTAAAGAAGCAAAACTTTCTTCAATGTTTGCGGCTGAAACTTCAAGTATAACCCAAACTTCCATACCCTTAACTTGTTCACCATAAGAGTATACTTCACCGCTTCCATCTACAGACATTCTTCTAGCAAAAGGAATTACACCTTCAGCATCAATATCAAGATTGGTGTTTACAACACTTGGCTGAGGTGTGTGAATATGAATATGCTCGAAGCTATCGCCCACTTTTTGAATCATTTGTGGTTGAAAATAGCCATCATTTCTTAAATCACGGGCTAAAAATCTGGCTATATCACTTGTTGCTGGTCTTGTAAACAATAAAGCAGCAAGTGCCTGAGGTTCTTCTGCCTCATAAAACAATGGATAAAGTGGTACAGAGTAATCTAACACCATACCAGCAGCAGAAGATCTTAAGGGAGCAAAAGAAATTTGATTATTATCAATAGTTTCTTGTACTGATTTAAGTTGCAATTGAGAAATAGGTGTCGGTCTTTGCAAAGAAGAAAGAATTGTTGAACCAGCATAGTCAACCAATCTAGCGTCGGTTAGCCCATTATAGTTTACATATTCATATAATACATCACGTAAATAAGGTATTTGTTCTACGAAAGATTGAAAATCTTCATTTTCAAAACTAGAATCTTCCGTAACATTATTTACAATGCTTGCGGCATCATTAGAAACAACATCTTGAATAAATAATCTGTATAATTCAGAATTACTTATACGCTGTGCCTCTTCATTTAAAGCTTGAGTCCATAATACTACAGATTGAGTAGTACCTTGCACCCAAGTTGTTATTTGAATTTCCTCTTCACGCAAAACTTCAGTTTTAGCATCATCATAACTAACTGATGATACATAATACGCTGCACTAAAAATAATAACAATAATACCTAAAGCCAAAGCTATAGTATTCTTTTGCTTCATTAGTGCATAAAGTGAGGTTTTCGATTCTTTTTGCATAAAATATTCCTTTCTCTATTCCTTGCCAAAAGTTAAATATAAAATAAAACATTTTTTTATAAAAATCAATTGTTTTATTGATTTCTTAGTATTAGCTATTTCTTTGGTGAAACAAGCCCCCAACGAAATTTTTCATTAACCGCATACTGTGCATCATAGTTTCGAACAGCCGTATGCGGTAGAACTTTGTTACTCATATTATCTAAAATATAAATTTCATCATCAATGTAAACTGCTAAAACCGCATGTGCTATATTTCTAATAGTTTCACGTACAATTACTATTCGCATATCATCAGGACTAAAACCTAATTCTTTTAATGTAAAATATTTAGCTATACTATAATCTTCACAATCTCCAGAGGTTTCTCTGAATTGGTATGGTGCTGCCCAGTAATCTGGTAATCTATATGCAGCGTCGTCAAGTCTATATGGCCATTGATTCCAAAAACGATTTACTTGTTCAATTTGATCTCGTTTCGATAATGCCAATAGCTTAGGTTTTAAATCGCCCCATTTAGTATTTGCATTAAGCATACTATTATCCGCAAAAATAGGACGCTGTGCATTTCTTTTCAATACCTCAACCCATTGAGGAATTGTATCAATTTTACCCTTAAACTCTATTTTTCCCATCAATTTTGGTCTTTCTGCATAAGAAAATGATGGGAAAAGTATTGCTAAGAATAAAGCAAAAAGCAATCCTACAACACATCTTGAAAAAAATGTGTTGTAAGAATTGCTTTTATTTATAGAATCAGTAGATAGGATTCTATCTTTCTGTAAGAGCATTATCCCTTGCCTTTAAGATAGGTTTTAAGAGGTATTGCATAATGGTTTTTTGACCAGTAATAATATCAACACTCGCAACCATACCAGGAATAATAGGTAATACTTCACCATTGTATATCAAATCGCTATCAACAGTTCTTAGTCTTACTAAGTAGAAGTATTCATTGTTTTCTGAAATTGTATCAGCACTAATTTGCTCAACAAAGGCATCTAAACCACCGAAGATTGAGTAATCATACGCTGTAAGCTTAATAACCGCTTCTTGGTTAGGATAAATAAAGCCAATGTCTGATGGTCTAATTTTAGCTTCAATAAGAAGAGTATCATCAATAGGTACAACTTCCATAATTGCTTCACCAGGTCTAACTGCTGAACCTTTAGTGTTCAATACTATACGGTTAACAATACCACGCATAGGTGAACGAATTTCTGTACGTGATACACGGTCTTCACCGGTATTCAATGATTGCTCTAAAGAAGCTTGCTCAGATAATCTTTTATTGATTTCTTCAACAATTTTAGTTTGATATTCAGATTCAAACAATTCTTGACGTA